>NZ_JADYXD010000022.1:0-71278 GCF_015864475.1 Pseudoalteromonas sp. SWXJZ10B | reverse complement strand
AAAATCACCGAGTTTTTAGCCACTCACGAAGAGAAAACAGGCAGTAAAGGCAAGCCTGTTAAAAGTAATATCACTGACCCAGATAGTGCGAAGATGACGACCTCAAAAGGGACAATTCAAGGCTACAATGGCATCGCGATAAACGATGATAAACATCAAATCATCCTGCAAGCACAAGCGTGGGGCTCAGTGGGCGAACAACAAACTTTACAGCCAGCCGTTGCACAATTAAAACAGCAACTCGCTAAACTCAATACAGAAAAAATGGCAGATAAACACACCATCAAATTCACCGCAGACAGTGGGTTTAACAGCGAAGTAAATCTTGAGTTTATGGCGCAAAGTGGGTTCGATACCTACATTGCGGATAACCAATTTAGAAAACGAAATCCGCTGTTTAAAGCCAGCGAAACATACGAAACTGAGCAAGAAAAGCGCCGACTAAAACGCAGCAAAGGCAAGCCTCGGTTATTTACCTCAGACGATTTTCATTATGATGAGGCAACGCAAACATGCCGCTGCCCTGCAGGCAATGCCATGTGGCGAAGCGGAGTTAATGTAAACAGCCATAACCAACAATACATACGATTCTGCGGTTACTTAAAAGATTGCAAAGTATGTCCACTACAACAACAATGCATGCGAAAGCCACCCATTAAAACGGGGCGACAAGTACAGTTTATAAATAATGAATCACGTAAAAAGCTAAGCTATATCGACAAAATTAAAGTAAAAATAGACAGCCCCATAGGTCGACGACAATACAGCAAACGACTCGGGTGTATCGAACCAGTGTTCGGGAATATTACGGTGAATAAAGGCATGAATAAATTGACCTTACGGGGTCAAACAAAAGTGAATGCGCAATGGCAACTGTATTGCCTTGTTCATAATATAGAAAAACTGCAAAACACGATGCATTAAGAAGGGGAAGCCCTTTTAACCTAAAATAAAGCCACTAAACGACCCGTAATCCCGTCCAAAACGCCAATTTAAACAACAGCAAACACTTCTTTATATGCTGCGTAAAAATACAGTAATCGATTGAACCAAAATAGGAACTCAGCTATGGTTTGTTTATCAATAAAAACAAATAAAAAACGAGTTAATCTACAGGCTCGTTATGCATAGAGGCTGAGTATGGAAATAATCTACACATTGGTACAAGAAAACCCTCAGTTCTATGCGTGGGCTTTCGGTATTATTAATATTCTGTGGGGCGGCTTCCTCTATTTTAATAAGCAAGCCCACGAGAGAAGGCTGAGACACCTCGAGCAAGATATTAAATATGGTTTTGATCGGCGTTTGAAAATATTTGATTTAAAAGCGACTCAATATAGCCAGTATGTAACTGATTTAGATTCTCTTGGTAAAAAGAACCAAGTTGAAATGCCTGCCAAAATGCAGCCAATATTTCAAACCTACTTTAAAGAGTACTTAAGTGCTTCGGAATCAGAAGATGCTCAGAAGGAAAACGAAGTTATTGCGTGGTTCAGCTCTGAAATTCAATCTTTGATGAATGAAGGGCTTAAAGACGTAATGAAGCTTAAATACGAGTCAAATAGGCTGAAGCTTATTGCTACCGATGAAATGCTGGTAACATTCGAGGCAATTGAAAATTTAAATCAAGAAATATTTGATATTACGAACGAATATATGAGTAACTTTACCGATATCGTCATAAATCAAAAAGAAGAGAAAACAGCTCTGTTTCAATCTAAAGCTTCTAGCCTAGGTGCAGAGTTGCAGAAATATTCAAAACAGCTTTTATCCCAAATGCGTAAAGAAATTGTAGAAATCTAATGCATAATAAAGCTGTCATAGGGACATTTTTTGCTTCGCTCCGTTTTGGTGTGGCTTCGCCACTTTACCCCCAAAACTCCACTACACAAAAAATGCCCCATACAGCGGCGTTAAGTTTCCCCTACTAAGAGGCGCATCATGAAATTTGAGACTGGAGATTCTACAGATACAGAACTGTGCCACGTGCTCAGTCACGAGTATTTTCGTTGTGATGATTCGTTTAAACAATTTTGTTTTTTGCTGAAAAGATGATCATGCAAGGCGAAAACAGGGAAATATCATATCGTACTTATAATGCTTACGCTGACTTCATTCACCATCTGTATGAGTTTTATTTGGGGTGTCATGCAAGAGATAACAAGAATACCAATATTACTAACAAAAGAGGTGAGGAACGCACTCGGATTATCGAAGGGTATATTCTGAACCATGCTCAGAGAATCATGAATGGCTTTCGAGACTTAATCAACAATGGTACTGCGCCAGATTGGGTTAATGACATCAGCTACTATGACGTGACTGTTCCAGATGAGTTTGCAAAGGACTTCAGAGAATATAGAAATAAGGTTTGCGGCCACGTAGCTTTTGAACGTTCATCAGAGCTCAGTCTTAGTGAGTTTTATCAAAAATACCATAAGTATCTGTATTCTATGTACCGTGACGCTATGTATTGTTGGGGTAATCACGGAGAAGAGTTTCCTGATTTAAAGGAAATAACTGCATTTACTGTTATGGTGGAAAGAGAAAGAACTTAACAAAAAGCTGCACCTGACAAATATTGCTACGCTCGTTTTTTGTGTATGTCGCGTAGCTCCATTTTACACAAAAACGTTCTCCGCAATATTTGCAGGTGAGCTAAGCGTTGAGGCTGTAGAATTACTCTTTTTAGGAACGTATCCAACTATTCTTGATTGGTTGCTTTTTAACCTTGAATCCATCTGTTCGCTGTGATCTAATAGATATTATTCACCTATGGTAAACCGTTATGGCACTTTCTTTGGGTGAGAAGTTAAGCCTGACTTATCCTGTCAAAATAAATTCATTCCTATCAATTTCGCTGAGCAGATTTTGCCTGGCACCTTTGAGTATGCCCTTTGTTATATTGTCGAAAAAAGAAGAATTAACCAGACACCCATCTTAAACTTTGCACTTTTTGATGCCTAGATTCTAATAGGTTAAATAAAGTGGGTGTCATCATAATTTGGTGTCCTGACATAAATTAAAAATTATTCGTAAAAGTGACCTATTAATAAAAGACAGATGCTGTATCTGTATGGCAGATTTAGTTGCACAGTGTTGTTTGTTTTATTAAGGTGACTGCCTAGTTTGTGTGATTCAGGTGGCTGTTTAGTTTATATGATTCTTAGTTTATTCAGCATCTTAAGTAGAGGGAAATATGTTTTTTGAATCTTGGAGTGAAATAGCGCGCATTGTCACCACAACTTTGATTATTTATCCCTTTTTAATCCTAGCGACGCACTTAGTGGGTAAACGCTCATTTGCCAAAATGAACAACTTTGACTGGATAATCACCGTAGCAGCGGGCTCCATCTTAGGTTCAGCTATTTTATTGAAAGACGTAGTCATAGTTGAGGTTTTAGTTGCGGTTAGCCTGCTCCTCTTTTTACAGTATCTACTCACTTGGATAAGCGCCCATTTTTCGACCTTCGACAAAGTAGTAAAAACCTCTCCACAATTAGTTTTTTTCGACGGTGAATATATAGAGGCCGCTATGAAAGATGCTCGACTCACAAGCACTGAAGTGGAAGCAAGTGTTAGAAAAGCCGGTTTTGGTGATTTAAGCACAGTTATGGCGGTGGTTTTCGAGGCCGACGGTGAGTTAAGTATTGTGCCGAAAAGTGAAAACTATGCTCAACTGATTATGAAGTTACGAAATCCCCGGGATTAATTGGACAATTTTTAGCGGCCGATGATTACCATAAATCGCGTAACTTAATTGGCATGGCTTTTTTACTGTATCAGACACATTGCTCACCTACTAAATAAGGTTGGACGATTCTTAAGTTTTTAACTTAGGTGCCAGGTATGTATTTACATATGTACCTTAAATCGCTTTTTTAGTATTGTTAATGAACAATAACGTAACCAGTAATTTATTTTTAGCTTAAACGGATTTTCATGACGATAAAAACAAGAATAATCAATTATGTATTACTCCCAACCTTACTACTATCACCAGTTGTAAATGCTGCACAAGAGCCGATTCTACCTACTACACCTGAGCAGTGGCGCAGCATAACAGAGCGGGATATTAACGCGGCTTATAGTATTACTGCACATAATCACCCTGGTATGTTTGATGTTAATAACCCAACTTTTCCTGATTTATTAAAACAAGCAAAAGCAGAAGCACTTACATTGTCGGCTCAAGCGAGCGGACCGCAAGTTCATGTTGCGGCAATTGCACGTTTTAGTACTGTTTTACAAGATGGTCATGCTGGTGCGTTTTCAAGCGTAGAGAGGCCCGCGCGCCGCTGGCCAGGCTTTAGTGCTGTATGGCGAGGTGATGCGCTAAAAGTGTATTACAGCGAAGCCAGCAATATTAGCAAAGGCGATGTTGTAAGCCAATGTGATGGGCAAAGCATTGATACCTTAATGCGTGAGAGAATATTTAAGTTTCATGGTGAAGTGGCACAACCTGGGCATTGGTGGCAGCAAGGTTGGCGGTTACTAATTGACGAGGGCAATCCATTTTTAACTCCTTTAAAAGCATGTGAATTTGTTAAAGCCAATGGTGATACCTATACACAAGTACTAAATTGGTCAGTAAAGCCTAAGTCAGTAAGTAAGCATTTAGAAAATGCTTACAACGGTGATGAACTCCCCATTGATTTAACGTGGCCTGAAAAAAACATTGCTTGGATTGCTATGCCTAGCTTTTCAGTAAACGATAAACAAACAGCTGCATACAATAAAGTGTTTGAAAAAATACAACAGCAGCGTAGTAAGCTACTTAATGCAAAAACCGTGGTATTAGATTTGCGCCATAACCAAGGTGGTTCATCTTACTGGAGCTTACAAATTGCAAAAGGGCTGTGGGGCGAAAAAGTTGTAGAGCACAATGCGGTTGGCTTGTCTCAAAACACGCAAGTGTGGTGGAGAGCATCAAAAGATAATACTGACTATGTAGAGTCTTTATTTAGCGTTGTAAAAGATCAACCCGAAGTACTGAAAACTCTTAAAACCGTCGCTGCTGGCATGGCTCTATCACTTGAAAGTGATGCCCCGTTTTATGTAGAAGAAAAGACTAATACGCTAAATAACATACCACATACACCTTTAGTGAGTGACTTTAAAACCAAGGTGTTTGTTATTGTTCCGCCGCAATGTGCGAGTGCCTGCTTAGATGCGATTGATGTGTTTAAGCTATTTTCAAATACGCGGTTGTTTGGTGCTCCAAGCAGCGCTGATTCTATGTATATGGAGGTACGTTTAGCTGATTTACCTTCAGGCTTAGGCAAAGTGATTGTACCTAACAAAGTATACGTAAACAGAGCGCGAGGGGCTGGGGCTTACTACAAGCCAGATATTGCGTATAACGGCATTGATTGGACAACCAATCGGCTGCTTGAGCAGATTAAAAAATACTAGGGTTTGTTAATAATTACCTACTTTAAAATTAAGTAGCTTAGAAGTTGGAATAACATGAAATCAGATAAATTTTTTAAATGGGTATGGAATCTTAATGGGCTGGTTTTATTTAGTGGACTTATAATTGCTATATTGTTTGTTTTTTATCAACTTGCTTCTGTCATTTTTAAAGATCAAATTCTCGTAAAACAGACAACATTAAATTTAGCTCAAGACGATAACAAAGAAGAAAACTGGCGCCTAGGTTATCCACATAAAATAAGTGGCACCGATTTTTATTTTATTGCACTTGAGTCCGAAAAACTGTTTGTAGAAAAAAGTACAGTACTGGGGATGTATAGTGAGTTTGGCGGGAGTAGCTATACACCAACCAGATCAAAAAACGTTCTCTTAATTAATAGCAGTACGAATAACTCTGTTTGGTTATTTAAATCTATAGATCAGTTGATTATAGATATAATCCCACTTGTAGATGATGAGTTTAATAAATGCTCAGCCACCCGCGCTATCTCTTATGAGGTAATAAATAGTGATACAAATTTAGATAATAAATTAGATAATACCGACAATCGGACTTTTGCTTTAAGTAAAGTTGATGGCTCTAATTACACTGAAATTATTACAGATTATAGTCGTATAGTTGAATCAGGTTTAAATTCTGACGGCGAGCTTTTTGTTGTTTTTATTAATAATGATGTGGTTTATTCGATGCTTGTGGATTTAATTACATTTGAAATATTAAGTAAGAAACCTTTACCAAAGGTCGCAGAGCTTTAGCTTATTAGCTCGTGGCATTAAATACCGAGATATCTATTAAGTAAAAAGCCGCTCAAAAGAGCGGCTTCGTTTTACTGGTAAATACTTTAGAAGCTGTAACGTGCGCCAATGGCGTAACGAGGACCGTATTGATTAGCAAATAAGAATTGCTCTTCGTAACGTCCGTAACCTTGTTCGGTTTCGTTGTTTAGATTTACACCTTCAAAGAATACCGTTACGTTTTCGTTTACGTCGTAATTTACGCTCATATCCCACTGACCATATGTTTTAGCATACTGCGGTGGTGCGTCTGCAGAGCCTTGCGCTTGACCAACACCAATTAAGTACGAGTCGCGCCATGCGTAAGTAATTTTAACTGATAAGCCATCTTTTTCGTAAAATGCTTGAAAGTTTGCCGAGTCACTTAAACCCGATAATGGTGATTGTTGGCTTAAACTTTCAGTGTCAAACTCTACATCGCCGTCTACAAATGTGGCATTTACACCAACACCAAATCCGGTTTCGCCAATTAAGTGCTGCACAGCAACTTCAAAACCATCTACTGATTTACTGTCGCTGTTTTGTGGTTGACTAATATTCCATGTTATTAGCGGATCATCACTGTTTGGCTCGATAATACCACCTGAATTAGCATTACCATTTGCGATCATTTGTGCAAAAATAGCATCGGTTGTTGCTTGCTCGCCACGTGATTCTAAATCACTTACGGCTTGTAAGTAACGAGGACCGTTTAAAATATCGTGTAAACCGTCAATTGTTGTTTGCGTAATGTTTGTTTGAATAAAGTTATCTACGTCTTTTTTAAAGTAGCCAATTGATGCATAACTACCTTCTGCATAATAATACTCTAACGATAAATCAAGGTTTGTTGATTTAAATGGCAGTAAGTTTGTATTACCTTGGCTACCTGTACGCGAACCAGGTTTAGGGCTGCCTGTTAGGCTTCGACCACCCGCTAGGTTACCTAATGGCGCTCGTGACATTGTTTTACCCCAAGAAACACGGGCAACTATGTCATCGGTTAAATCGAGACTTAAGTCAATTGAAGGCAGTAAAACGTCGTAATCACCTTCTTGTTCTAAGAAATTATCGTCGCCGCCGTCTGCGTATTGCATAATCCATTCTGAGGCGCTGATCCAATTAACTTGTTGTTCTACTCGTTGGCGTACTGTACTGGTTACATCTGTTTGTTCGTAACGCAGGCCTGTATTTACTTTTAAAAAGTAATCACCAAGCTCAAACTCCCAACGTGATTGAACATAAAAGCTGTTGGTAATTTCTTCAACATAGCTTTCGCTGTCAATACCATCTAGATAAGCGTTTGGTGCGTATGCATCGCCGCCGGTAACATCTGAGGTTAAGTAAGCTATTTGTCTTGCTACCGCTTCGTCAAAGTCAAATGTGTAGTAGTAATTAGGCTGTAAGTCGCTGCCACCGCCTGAAAACTGATCAAGCAAACCAGATGTATCATTACGAGTAAACATCGCATCTGGGAATATTTCAGTGTACGACGGGTTAAAACCAGGACCGCCCACTAATCCGCTCCATGCAGTATAACCGCCAGTGTCTTGCTCTGTACGAGAGGCACCAAATTTAACTTCAACTAAGCCAATATCAAAGCTTTCGTTATACCAAGTTGTGTGTAATTGCAGTTGTTCAATATTTGACTCGCCTGGTGAGTGAATAAATTGACTAAAGTTAGAATCTATTTCGCCTTTAGTTAATTCATTTGTCCCATTTTGCCAAAATACTTCAGCGCTTGGTATTTCACCTGTACGGAAATCGTATACTTTATTTACAAGCTGGTCTGAACCTAAAATAACTTGTCCTGCACTGCCTAACCCGCTATCTGCGCCGTTATCAGTTTCGTTTTTAGAGTCGTGATAATCAAGTTCAACTTGCCATGTATCATTAATTTGCCATTCTAGGTTCACACCTAAAGAGCGTGCTTTAACTTCGGTGGTACTTTTGCTTGAAGTAAATGAAGCATCATTACCGCTTAAATCCATGTATACGGCGGTGCCGTTTTCGTCTAACTCGTAACCATTAATATTGCTGCCAAAGTCGTTCCAAATACCCCAGCCAATAGTTTGTGAGCCAGTGGTTGCTTCGCTTGCGGTGTAATCTACAGTTGCTACAAAGTTATCAGTTGGCGCATATTGAAGTGTTACTTGACCGTTAGTGCGTTCGCGTTGTAAGTCTTCAATTGAGTAGTTCATATCTTTTGGAAGATAGTAATTACCGGTAGGGTTTCCATCAGCATCAACACTGCGGTTGTCAATAAAATCACTTTGGTCAAGAGTAGGTAAATCTACGTTTGCTTGCCAACCTTGAATATTTGCGCTTTGTTTTTGAAAGTCACGGCGTTGGTGAGAAAACGAAAAGCCAATACCGAAGGTTTCATCTTTAAAGGTATTGCTGTACATCGCCGATACTTCTGGTGTTACATCATCGCCAGCTTCGTTTGAGGTATCGTAAAGCGCTTTTGCTGATGCTGTAAAATGCTCGCCAGGTTTTTGTAGTGGACGGGCTGTTGATATATTTACCGTTGCGCCTAAGCCACCACTAGGTATATCGGCGCGTGCAGTTTTAAATACTTCAAGTGCGCTTACGCCATCTGAGGCAATATTTTCTAAATTATAAGAACGAGAGTAACCCGTGCCTGGCATTTGGCGACCATTTAACGTTATTAAGTTAAACTCTGGGCCAAAACCACGCACTGTAATTTGGCTACCTTCGCCATTTGCACGACTTACCGATACACCGGTTATACGTTGCAGTGATTCTGCTAAGTTAGTATCAGGGAATTTACCCATTTCTTCAGCTGAAATAGCATCTACTACACCTGCCGAATCGCGTTTCATATCCATTGAGCGGATAAGTGAACCACGAATACCTTTTACTTCAATTATTTCTACGTCTGTTTTTGCAGTATTTTGTTGTTCTTCTGCGGCATAAGCAATATTGAGAGTGCTCGCAGCAATAATGAGAGACACAGAAGCCGCAATTTGGCTCTTTTTAAAATTGAATGTGTTCATAATAGCTCTGCTTTTATCAAATGTTGTCGAAGTGTATAGGTGCAAAGCACCTATTATTTAATGGGTATATTACGGGTTAGCAATAATTACGTTATCTATACGGTATTGTGTACCGTTACCCATGCCCCAGCTTGGGAAAACCATTACTACGTTTAATGCACTAATATCTAAACCAGTATCAAAAAGCTGTTGAAGTGGAAAAGTATAGGTTTGCCACTGACCTGTTGTAGGAGTTTGGCCTTCAACGCTATCTAATAATGCAAGCTCTACTGCGCTTGAAGCGCCAATAGACTCTATTTTAAATAACCATTGAGCATCAATATCTGAAGGGGCTGAAACAACCTTCATATCAAATTGCACAACACCGCTTTCTAAAATAGCTGAGGCGTCAAACGACACATCTTCATCTGCTAAAAAGCCCATTACAGTCGGGGTTTCACCAATAATAAATTGCGCTACTGCGCCATGCGTTTCATCATCAGTCTCAGTTGTAGGAGTCGAGCCTGCACAACAATCCCAGATACTCCACTGGTCAGCGGCACTTTCTTTAAAAATAGTCAGCTCACCAGTTTGTGTAGGGACAGCGTTAGGATTATAAATTTTAGTATTATCAACACGATAAACTGCGCCTTCGCCAGTACCCCATGTTGGAAATATCATAATTACATCGATAGTGCTTACATCTAAGCCTGCACCTGCTAAATCAGATAGTTTAAATGTATATGTTTGCCATTCGTTAAATGTTGGCGCTACGCCTTCCACACTTTGGGTTAAAGCAAGTTCAACAGCAGAATCACCTTCGTTAGATTCAACTTTAAATAACCAAGATGCATCAGGGCTACTTGGGTTAGCAGTCACTTTTAAATCAAACTGAATAACACCTTCATCTAAAATACTAGTAGCATCGAAAGACTCACCAGCACCGCCTGCAGATGTGCGGCTATTGAACCCCATTACAGTAGGCTCTGCACCAATACTAAATTCAGCAGTTAAACCATAATCTTCGTCATCCATTGCTTCTACAGGGTTTGATCCGCCACAACAATCCCACATAGGCCATGCTGTATTTTGCTCATTTGTAAATATGTCGAGAGCAGGTAATTCGCCAATTGAATCTTGTGTTATTTCTACATCATCAATTAAGTAAACAGAGCCTTCACCAGCACCCCACTCAGGAAATACCATAATGACGTCTATTGCGCTTATGTCTAAACCTGCAGCATCTAAGTCTGCTAGTAAAAATGTATACGTTTGCCATTCACCAATAACAGGTGCTACGCCTTCTACGCTATTAGCAAGCGACATGTCTGCATCTGTAGATGCTTCAGTACTTTCTAGTTTTACAAACCATGTGGTGTCAGGAGTGCTTGGTGCATTGATTACTTTCATTTTAAAACGAACGTAACCTTCTTCAAGCATTGGTGATGCGTCGAATGGTGATGCAGCGCCCGTTTCGTCAGTAATAAATTCATCACGACTAATAAAACCGACTACCGTTGGGGATTCATTAATTTGAAATTCAACTGCATTGCCTTGAGTTTCATCATTTACGATTGCAGGTGTTGAGCCACCACAACAATCCCATGCAGGCCAGTTTGGGTTAAATGCATCATCAAAAATACTTAGTGGTGTAGCAATACCTGTAGATGGTGGGCTAGGGATTGGTGCCGCACCTTCAATTAGTGCATCGTCTAAGCTGTTGTAACCAGGGCGTATTGTTTCGCACCCTTTGCCTGTATCAGGATTAGATGCACATTCGTAAACACGAACATAATCAATTGCAAAAGTTTGGCCGTTTGCAAATGCACTTTCGTCCACACCTAAGTTGTTTACGTTTTCAGGCCAGTCTCCACCAACAGCTAGGTTTAAAAGTATATGAAAGTTTTGATCAAACGGAGCGCTATCCCAATGGGTTGTTAGCTCACCAGAACCTTGTTCAAAATATTCAGCAAACCAACCACGATGCTTAAGACCTACAGCGTCACCATTTGCATTTGTTCTTACTTCTGATTGGCGCTGAGTTGCATAAAGGTAGTTATCTACATACCAGCGTATTTCGCCTTCTTGCCATTCAATAGCGTAAGTATGAAAGTCATCAGCAGGGTTTGAACCTTGTGCAAACTCATACTCTTTACCGCTTTCGCTGTTATTAGGCCATGCGCGACCATAATGTAATGTACCGTAAATTTTTGACTCAAGTGAGCCATCTTCATTTTGTACATTAAGGTTAACCGACTCTAAAATATCAATTTCGCCTGAGCGAGGCCAGCCACCGTAAACTTCATCTGTTGGTAGCATCCAAAAAGCGGGCCAGCTACCTTGTCCTGATGGTAATTTTGCACGCATTTCCACGCGACCATAGGTAAAGTCAGCATTGTAGCGTGTATTTAATCGTGCTGATGTATATGGCTGTTCTGCGCCTTCTGTAGCGGGGAGGGCGACAATGTTAAGTATGCCGTCTTTTACAAAGGCGTTTTCTTCGTTGTTGGTGTAACATTGTTTTTCGTTATTACCACCGCCATCGCAATTTAATTCAAAATTCCATTTATTTGCATCAATGCTAGATGTATCGAATTCGTCATTCCAAACCATTTGCCAATCAGAGACTGGAGTGGCTATATCTACTTTATCAAAATTTGATGTAGTGGCGGCATCGCCACCACAACCAGCTAAAGACGCTAATGAAATAGCAGCCAATAAGCGAGTAATGTGCGTTGTTTCAATGTTCATAATTGAACCCCGGTTTCAACAGATTATTGTCAGAATATGTGTGTTAACTTCTTAAAAGTTACATCATTTTTATTTACTGTAAGCGCTTACATTTTTATGTGTGAATTGTAAGCGCTTACAAATGATATTGTGGAGAGGGTAAATGGTCAACTAATTTATATGTTTTATTTACATTTAGTTTACGGTTCGACCAGTTAACAAGGAGTTAGCGAAATGCAGCGTTTTTTTGAAGCATTTTAAAATGTGCCAAAGGAGAGGGCTTATATGTTCGGGGGCTATTTTTTATTCGCTATTCATAAGTAAAGTACAATGGCGTGCTTTACTCATGAATAGCGTTATCGTGTATAAGCGATAATACTGTTTTTACTTATTTTTAAATGGCATTAAAAGTAATCCCCAAAGTGATGCATTTTGCTTTGCCGTTGGGTATTCAATTAAGCCTATATTTATTTCGCCATCGGGCTTTTTAGCTTCGCTTTTGTAACTGCCAAATAGCTTATCCCACCAAATAACGCTAAACCCATAATTTGAATTAGTTTCACTCACCACTTTACTGTGATGAATTCGGTGTAATATTTGGGTCATCAAAATTTGGCGTAATGGTTTTTCAATTTTGTTTGGTAAGCGTATATTTGCATGATTAAATAATGCCAAACCATTGAGCGTTATTTCAAATATAAGTACAGCAATAGCCGGTGCGCCCAATGCACTTACTGCAATAAACTTTACAAGTATACTTAGGACTATTTCGATAGGGTGAAAGCGCAAGCCCGTACTGGTATCTACGTGCGCATCGGCGTGGTGTACACGATGTAAGCGCCATAATATGGGGACGTTATGAAATAACCTATGTTGCCAGTAAATGAGTATATCGAGTAATAGCATGCTTAAAACAATAGTTATTACGCTTGGCATGGCGATTTGATTAAATAAGCCTATGCCGTGTTCTTGATTATAAAGTGCCACGGCAGTTAACCCAATAGGGACCACTAAGCGCGCAATAACTGATGATGCAAACACTAATCCAAAATTAGCAAACCAACGAGTGCTGCTTTTAATGGGAGATGTACGCGCAGGCATACGCGATTCAAGCAGCATCATAATAACTAAAATGCTAAAAAAGAAACCTAAGCGCCACCATATTTCGTTAGTCATTTATTACCTCAGAATTTGCACTGCTAAGGGTATCTTCAGTTGCTTTGTTAGCACCAGCTTCTTGTTGCTTAAGTGTATGATAACCACCATGTATACGGGTAAAAATGGTTATGCCACACGCAATAGCAAAAATACTCGCCATAATGGCAAAATGCTGCGGCCAAATACAAAATGCAATAAATAGCGCTATTGTTTCAGTACCTTCTGTTAAGCCGTTTAAGTAATAAAAGCTTTTGTATTTAAATTGCGGTTTTTCGAGTTTAAATTTTTCGGCTGCAATCGCAAATGCCAAAAAGCTTGAACCCGTGCCAATAAATGTGGCAAGCAATATAGCGCCTGCAATCGCATTTTGTTCAGGATTTGCCAAAATAAACCCAAGTGGAATAGCCGCGTAAAATAAAAAGTCGAGCGTAATGTCTAAAAAACCACCTGCGCTTGAACTTAAATTTGCATAGCGTGCTAATGCGCCATCAAGCCCATCTAAAATTCGATTTAAAGCAATGGCCACTAATGCGCCGTACCACATTTCAAACGCCAGTAATGGCACCGCTAATAATCCAACTAAAAAGCCAACTACGGTAAGCTGGTCGGGCGTTATACCGCGCTTGTGCATTAATGCTACAACCGGTGTTAACAGCGGCTTTATTACAGGGGTAATATATTTGTCTAACATGTTTGGTGCCTTATGCGTTTAAAGCTATGTATTAAAATCATGTATTAAAGTGCGCTACTTAGAGTAATGAGTGTGCCATTTGCAGCTTCTGCGTCGCTGTGGTCGTGGGTTACCATTATTGCGGGTAGTTTGTGATCCCGTATTTGGCTAAACACGAGCTCGCGTGTATCAACACGCAGTTGTGTGTCGAGTTTGCTAAAGGGTTCGTCGAGTAAAATGGCTTTAGGTTCGCTCAGCAGCATACGTAATAATGCAACACGGGCTTGTTGTCCGCCAGAGAGGTTATCGGGATGGCGATTGCCCATGTCTTTAAGACCTACTTGCTCAAGTGCGTGTTCTATTTTTTCAAGGCGTTGTTTTTTATTACCTTTGGGCATTGCAAAGGCAATGTTACCAGCAACCGTTAAATGCGAAAACAATAAAGCGTCTTGATAAAGCACTCCAATATGGCGCAAGTGTGGAGGGGTGTTATCGATATTTTGACCGTTAAGCCATACTTCACCATTGGCCTTAAAGCTACTTGGTAAAGTACCTGTAAGCCAATTTAATAAGCTTGATTTACCACTGCCTGAAGGGCCCATAATAGTTAGAATTTCACCGCCATTAACTTGCTCATTTAAGCTAAGTAGCAACTCATTTTGGCGATAAAGCTGACAATTTTTAATCTGTAATGATGACTGCATTAAAAAAACCTTAACCCTGATAATGTTAAACATGGGTGCTTTAAATATGTGCACTTTTAAACTTGCGTACTTTTAAACACGTGCACTTTTGAAAAAATATTTAGGTAAACCCCATGCCAGTATAAATCCACTAAGTGGCAACGCCATTTGCATAATAGCGTACACGGCACTGGTGCGTCTGCTTGCGCCATTGGCAAGCGTAACAGCTTCGGTTGTTATTGTGGCTATGCGCCCGCCGCCAGCTAAAAGCGTGGGGAGGTATTGTCCAAAACTAATTGCTAAGCCCAGTGCGGCTGCAATTAAAATAGGGGCAAACAACTGAGGTAGTTTTACTTTAAAAAACACCTTGCATGGCGCTGCGCCTAGGCTTGCTGCAACATGAGCAAAACGAGGATCTAAGCGCCTATAGCTGCTCGCAAGTGACAAAAACACATAAGGCAACACAAACAGTAAATGCGTAAGTACCACATTAAAAAATGCGGCTTGGTTATTTACCAATTGTTGTATCCATACTAGCCCAAACAAAAAGGCAATACTGGGTACTAATAACGGTAAGTAAATAATTAAACTGGTAAAACGAGAAATAGGTTTGTCATTCAACTGCTCTGATTCTAAACACAGTAAAGTAAGAATAATGGCAAATAGTGTGGTTACTAAACCGATTGCTAGCGTATTAAAAAGCGGGCTGCCCATTTGCATTAGCGCACTTTTAAAATGCAGTAGTGTAAATTGCTCAGGCATTGCATCTGGAAAACGCCAAAAACCTGCAACCGACCACATAACTAAACCAATAAGCGACAATAGTATAAAGCTAATTACTAATGCGGTGAGTACGACCGTTATTTTTTGCCAATAAAATCCGCCGTATTCGCGCACTCCATTAGTGAGAGAGTCGCTAAATAGCACTTTTACGGCCTTTTCCCCGCCAAGCCAAAGGGCTAACAAGCCGCCTGTAACAGCCAGTTGTAATAAAGCTCCTGCAGAGGCTTTAATACGCAGGTTTAAATCAACATCGTTAAACCAATGCATTATTGCAACGGCCAGCGTGGGTGGTGTATTTGGGCCTAAAATGAGTGGCATTTCGACACTGGCACTGGCATAAGCCAGCACTGCTAAAAGCGGTAAACGCAGTAGCGGATAAAGGCTGGGCAGTATTACTTTAAAAAAGGCGGTCATTGGGCAATAGCCCAAGTTAAGCGCAACCTTATGTTGTTGGCGTAATTTTTTGCCAAGCTCAGGTTGAGCAAGTACGCCCAGTGCCATTAATAATAAAAAGGGAAGCTCTTTGAGTGTTAAGCCTAAAATAATACTAATACCGAACGAATCATGCGGAAACATGCCGTTTGGCGCAAGTTCCCAGCCGCTTAACCAAGGCGACGCTAAGCGTGAAATCATACCAGAAGGGGCAATTAAAAACCCTACTGCAATAGCTGCGGCGGCATGAGGTATCACTAATATAGGGCTCAATAAACGCTGAATTCGGTTAAGCCAAGGGCTATTAAAAAACGCAGCTAAAATCATTAAGGTAATGATAAATGCAAGCAAAGTACTTATTAAGCCTGTTGCAACGCTTAGGGTAACCATTTGGGTAAGGCCTGGTGTTTGCCAAAGGGCATTAAAACCTTGCAAGCTAAACGTTGTTTGCTCAAGTACGGGCGCATAACCAAAGGCAGGCAGCAATACGCTAATTAAGCCACCAAGTACGGGTAGTATAAGTAAAGCGAGTAAAAATCGCGGGCTAAATTTTACAATGCGCGTAAACATATCGGTGCTGCACTGTGTTGTTGCTTTGGTATTTACCGGAACACTTTTTGAAATAACGCTCATTGGCTTACTCCATAACGGGTTTGCCAACCTTGCATTATGGCGTTTACCCAGCTTGGATGAGGTTCACTCAATGTGCGTTTAATACTGTTTAAAGGCAGTGCACTTGGATGCGGTTTAGCTGTTTTAAATAAGGCTTGCTGATCAGGCGTTAACATTGATTGAATAAGTACGCTTTTATCGCCCCATATATGCGCTTTTTGTTTTTCAGCTTGTGCCTCTGGGCTCATTAAAAAATTAGCCACTAATTGCGCACTTTGCTGGTGGGTTGCATTGTAAGGGATTGCCACAAAATGGGTATTACTTAAACTGCCATCACTCATTGCATAGCTGCGAATGCTGTTTGGTAAATCATAGCGTTTTACAGCTGCCGGTACTTCTGGTGCAGAAAAGGTAAAGGCTAAGCTCAGCTCTGTATCGTCTACTAAGCGGCGCATTTGAGCACCACTTTGCATAAAATGAGTGCCGCCGCGCCAAAGAGTTGGGTGTAGTTTATTTAAAAACTCCCACAAAGGGGTTAACACTTGCGCCGTGTTTTTAGTAGTAGCTGGTTGGTTTAGCTGCGCTTTAATGTTTTCGCTGCTTTGCTGATGAAGTACAACTAAGGCGTACTTTAAAAAGCTCATGCCTAAAAAGTCAGGCGGCTTTGGGTAACTAAAGCGACCAGGATTTTGCGCGCTCCAGTTTAATAATTCGTTTAATGTAGTCGGCAATTTGTTGTTTGCATTACCATTTATTGCAATGCTGTCGTAATAAAACGTAAGTGACGCTTGCCCCCATGGCGCTTCCATTCCATTGGTGGGTAGTCCAAAATCAAAGGTTACAGCAGGGTTGTTAGCCGGATCAGTTAATGCAAAGTTAGGTAATTTATTCGCCCATTCTTTTAAAAGAAGAGAGTGCTCGCTCATGGTGGCAAAGTTAGCCCCGTTGATCCACATTAAATCTACGCTGCCTTGGTTGTTATTGTTTGCTGATTTTTCGGCAAGTACACGGCTTACTGCTTCGCTGGTGTCACTTAATTTTACATGTACTAAGTTTATGTTGTACTTAGTTTTAACTTGTTTTGCAGCCCATTGAATATAGGCATTTATTTGCGCGTCGCCGCCCCATGCATAAAAGTATACATATTGATTGCTACCAAGTGTTTGAACTTGTTGCCAGCGAGATCCCTGTTGTGTGTTTATTACTAAATTACTTTTACTATTTGAGTTAATAACGGTATTAGCAAACGCAGTGCTCGAAAAAACAGCTAAATTTGCGATTGTACAAACGCAAAACGCGACACAGCAAAAGCTGTATCGCGTCAGTGTTTGCCAAAACTTAATGGCGAACATTTAAATCCCAGTTGTAGTCTAAAAATTCAACTTTCATGTCATCATTTTTAAGTGCTTTTTGCTGAGCGGGTATCAGTTTAAGAGCGTCAGGATACTGCAAGAAAAACTGCTGTAACGTATTTGCACCTCTAAAGCCATTTTCAAAGTCATCACCGTACCACTTAAATATTGAAGACACGCTTAGCGTATTTTCTTGAGCCATATTACGTGTCATATCTGATAAAAAGCGCACCGTTTGCTCTTGCAATTGGCTTTCTAAATCAGTGGCTGTATACGCTTCTTCTCGAAGCGCTGGGCAACCTATACTCGCGCAATTTACCGCAAAGTGAATGCGTGGGTCGTTGTATTTACCACTGCCACGGATTAAACCATGCTCTATATCATCAAGGCTGCGAGTTTTACCAAGTAATGGCACAAACTCTTTACTCCAAGGTGAGCTAAAAAAGCTCCCTAAGTCTTTAATTGATTTAAGATCTGGGTACTTAGTCAATATAAGCTCAACAGTCCACGCATTATAAGCATTGATTAAAAACGCAAGTTGCTTAGGCTTTTCCCACGCATCAAATTCGCTTTGCGTTACAGCCGTTAACGAATCTAAATACGTTTTTAGCTGTGCATGCTCACGTTTTATGGCAGCGTAATCAACCTCAGTACTGTGATTATGGTTAATAGCGACAACATGCTTATTTAACAATGCATTCCAGCTATCGTGCATGTTTTGGGCTTGGGCCGAAAATGATGTTGCAAACGATGTTACAACTAAAGCCGAACCAAGTAGCAATGCTTTTAGAGGTGTTTTAAACATAATTAACCTCTGCGCCAAGTGTGGTATTTTTCAAGTAAGTTAAGTACTTTTTCAGGAGCATGAGCGCGTTTCCACTCACCGGCTGCGTACTTATTGCCTTCAGCCCATGTAGGGTAACTATGAATAGTACCGAGTATTTTGTTAAGCCCTAAGCCGTGCTTCATTGCCAGTACAAACTCAGCAATTAAATCGCCAGCGTGTTCAGATACCACGGTAACGCCCAATATTTTATCTTTGCCTTTGGGTGTAATCACTTTAATAAAGCCTTTTGTAGCGCTGTCGGTAATTGCACGGTCTAGCTCTTCAAATTCAAAGCGAGTAATTTCGTAATCTATGCCTTTGTCTTTTGCGTCTTGCTCGTTTAAACCAACACGTGCAACTTCTGGGTCAATAAATGTAGTCCACGGGATAACACGGTAATCTACTTTAAACTTTTTAAGGTGACCAAATAAGCCATTTACCGCTGCGTACCAACCTTGATGGGCTGCCACGTGTGTAAACTGGTATGGACCTACAATATCGCCTGCTGCAAAAATATTTGGGTACAGTGTTTCTAGGTATTCGTTAGTTACTACTGTGCGGTTTGTTTCTATGCCTAGCTCTTCAAGACCGTAACCTTTAAGGCGCGCACTTCTACCAACGGCACATAATAGCTCGTCATATTCAATATCTATTTCTTTGTCGTTATGTTTAACAACAATATATTTTTTACCATCGCGCGTTTCACAACGAAGTGCTTGGTGCGATGTTAAAATATTAACGCCACTTTCGGTTAACGCTTCGTGAGCAAAAGTAGACACTTCAAGATCTTCTTTGATCATGATGCGTTCGCTCATTTCAATTTGCGTAACACTTGAACCTAAACGTGCAAAGCTTTGTGCTAATTCGCTACCAATTGGACCGCCACCTAGTACTACAAGTTTTTTAGGTGCCTCATCTAATTCTGCAAATTTATTCCACAATGTATCGCTTGTTACATAACCTGTTTCTTCAATACCAGGTAGTGGCGGTACAAATGGGCGTGCGCCAGTGGCAATCACAATAGTACGAGCGGTGAGTGTTTGCGTGCCGCCATCGTTAAGTTTAATTTCTACAGTCCACGGGTCTATTAATTTACCGTAACCTTTTACTACATCTACGCCTAGGTTGGTGTAACGCTCAACACTGTCGTGTGGTGCTACATCGGCAATAACTTTATGTACACGTGCCATTACTTTTTTGAACGAAAACTGTGGTGTTGCGTTTTCTAGACCGTAGTTTTCACCGTGGCGAATTTGCTCTGCAATTTTAGCGCTTTTAATGACTGCTTTACTTGGAACACAACCATAGTTTAAACAGTCGCCGCCCATTTCGCCCGCTTCAATAAGGGTTACTTTTGCTTTAACAGCAGCAGCAATATAACTTGTTACCAAACCACCTGCGCCTGCACCAATAACAATCATGTTACGGTCGAATTTTTTAGGCTTAGTGTAGTTTTTGTATACGCGACGTTTTTTAAACACGTTTAAGATTCCTTTTGCAATGAAAGGGAATATACCCAATAAAGCGAATGATAAAATTAAGTTGAATGATAAAATTCCAGATAAGCTCTCTATTTGTGCCAGTTGTGTACCTGCGTTAACAAATACAAATGTGCCTGCTAGCATGCCTGCTTGGCTTACCCAGTAATAAGTCCATGACTTTATTGAAGTAACACCCATTAGTAAGTTGATTAAAAAGAACGGAAACACCGGTACTAAACGAAGAGTAAATAAGTAAAATCCACCTTCTTTTTCAACGCCTGCGTCAATTGCAGCTAAGCGCTCAGGAAAACGTTGTTTAATAGTGTCACGTAGTAAGTAGCGCGATACTAAAAAGGCAAGTGTTGCGCCAATAGTTGATGCAAAAGAGGCAACCAATAAGCCTTCAACTAAACCAAACAATGCACCTGCTGCAAGTGTTAAAATAGCTGCGCCCGGTAAAGAGAGAGCCGTTACAACAACATATAATAAAAAGAATCCACCAATAACGAGTAGCGGCGATTGCTCTTTGTAATCGCTAAACTGATCCATTGACCCTTTTAAACCATCAAGCGTAAGTAGTTGGTGTAAGTCAAAATGAAAGAACAGGCCGACGGCGGCCGCTGCAATCAATAATAAAAATATTTTTTTAATCATGTTCTCTCTCTTAAAAATTATGGGTAAGCGTTAGCTTGGCGTTTATTGGCAACTCAGGAAAAGCCAATGTTGCACCAAAGTAACCGCCTTCAAACACAGGGCGCCAATTTTTTTGATTCGTTACATTGTTTACATCTAAGCGTAGTTTAGTACTAGGCGTAAAAGCATAGCTAGTATTAACGTTTAGTGTGTACTGATCACGAATTTTTACTGTCGCTAAAAAGTCTAAAGGATAACTCTTTGTATATAGACCCGAAAAACCCGTTTGCCATTTCGAATTAATTGAATAACTTCCGTTAAAACTGAACGACTGCTCAGGAATGCCTTGAACTTGGCGATTAGAGCGTGAAAATGGAGTAAAACTAGGTGCACCAACACTGGTGCCTACAATAATATCTGGGCGTGAGTTGTCAAATGCATCTGCTACTTGCGCTGAATCTTGGCTGCTTGCAGAGTTATCGTAGCGAGCATCAATATAGCTGTAGCCGGCACTTAACCAATAAGGGTAGGTATCGTAAAATACTTGGCTTTCAAAACCGGTAGTACGAATGCCGGTATTACTCCCATCGCGATTACGCAAACTACGGCGTTGGCTAAACACCGCTCCATCGGCGTACCAATCGCTGTTGGTTGGCGCGTATTTTAAGCCAAATTCAACAAGGGTATTTTCGGTTGAAAAGTTTTGCGCGCTAATCGTGTTGTCG
The DNA here is from genome assembly GCF_015864475.1 of Pseudoalteromonas sp. SWXJZ10B. Lineage (NCBI taxonomy): Bacteria > Pseudomonadati > Pseudomonadota > Gammaproteobacteria > Alteromonadales > Pseudoalteromonadaceae > Pseudoalteromonas > Pseudoalteromonas sp. SWXJZ10B. Next base: position 49,984 of record NZ_JADYXD010000022.1, on the reverse strand, counting down.
CCACCAAGAGATGTACCGCCAGCCATACTATTTGATGTCGCTTCGTTGTAACTTGCCGCACCATAAGTGGTGTAATCAGCGTTTAATCGGTAGTTAAAGCTTACTTGCCCAGAATGTAGCTTGTCGTTAATGCTATCGCGAGCTGCAATTTCACCCTCTGGTGCTATTGGGTCGTGTGCGTTTACGTCATAAAAATCAATACGGTAGCCAACACTTGTATGAAATTTATCGCTCCAATCAGAGTCTTGCTGAATAGCAAAGCCTGTTTGCCATGAACGTGAATCGGTCGTGTCTGATAAGTTAAAGTCGCCGCTGCCATCGTTATTAATATCGTACTGGCCACCTGGAGATACAAATACACCTGGACTAATTTCAATTAAACGCGCTTGTTGTTCTGTTGTTAAAGGAATGCGACGGTTTGAAAGTGGACCTGTTAAGTCAATAGGTAAGTCGGCTTCGGTTGTAAATTGGCTGTAACCTAATACACGGTTGTAGCGTACATCAAATGCAAAAATGGTTTGCTGTTCGCTATTCCAAAGGTAAGTAAGCTCAGTACGGTTTTGCGCCGTGTCTGCACCGTCTATAATTTCAACAAAACTGTTTTGCGCAATTTCTTCACGTTGTAGGTGTTGAAAATAAGTAATGTTTTTAATCGATGCATTGCTAGAAAGCTCACGCTTATAAATACTGTGTAGTAAATACGTGGTGGCTTCGTTTTGATTATCAGGATCGGTAAGTACTGTGCTACGGTTAATTTTTACTTGCCCAGTAGGTGAAATAATTGAACCTGCTGCTGGTACCGTGCTGCCGTTTGCTTGCACGCCTTGGCCGGTAATATAAAGGCCACTATCTATTAGCGCTTGAGTAGGGCGGTTAATTCCGGCGTTATCGGTAAATTCAACTTGGTATAACTCAAAGTTAATATCCCAGCTGCTTTTGTCATCGGGTAATACACGTAATGATGCAAATAAGCTGTCGCTTTTAGTTCCCGAAAAATCGTAGTAACTGCCGTTATCAATATGTTCAGCGCTGACTCTAAAACCTACTTTGTCTTTTACAATGGGTGCACTGTAATCAACTAAGACACTGTATTGATCCCATCGACCTGCAGATACAGTTGCTTTGCCTTTGCTTTCATCCGTAGATGCTTTTTTAGAATGTAAGTTTACAAAACCACCGTTGCGTTGGCTTGAGCCAAATAATACTGGTGGCGCGCCTTTTACTACATCTATCTGTTCTATAGAGTTGAACGATAACGGCACACCAAAGCCATTATTACCAGCTTGACGGCGTGTACCATCTTGAAAAAGCTCACCCAGTTGCCCACGAATAGTAGGTAAACTGGGTGCCCCAAAACCACTGGCTGAATAGGTATTAGGGCTTACTGCGAGCACGTCTTGTAAAGTCGTAATATTGAGTTGCTCTATTAACTCGCTTGAAATTGGTGTTACTGATCGGGCTATATCTTGTAGGGCTAAGTTGTCGCCAAACGGGCCGTCTACAGTGGCGTTTTTAACCGAAAGACCTTGAGATTTAATAACTTGGCCTGCCACCTCAATGCGCTCTATTGCGCCATCTTTTGTTGTTTTTGATTCTTCGGCTGCAAAAGCATTAAGTGGTGTATTTAATATGGTGGCTAGGGAAAGTGCTAAATATGCGTGTTTCAAACGTTTTCTCTCTACGGTTAAAATGTTGTTGGCGATAAAGACCGAAAGGATTAAAAATAAATTTCAGTAAATTTCGATTCTTTTTGTTTTTTAGAACATAACAAAACGGATGCATTATAAAGGTGGTAATTAAGTACTATTGTTTTATTAGTTGATAAAATATTAATAGAGCGATTGTATTAGAGTGAATGTAAATATTTGCTTTTAATGGGCTTTTTTAATTATAGACTACTTTTTACCTGCTAACATTTTAAAATTGTTAACTTTTACGCAGCATTTTAAAATTCCTAAAATAAGCTTCACTTTTATTGCTACAAGGCTTAATTACTTTTTTATTTAAAATAATTAAATTTTTTTGAAATAAAAAATAACTTATACGGTCTAGGTTACTTCAACGTTTATTAATATTCATTTAAGGAAATTTTATGACAGGTTCAATGAGTTCTGATGTGCAAAACCGTTTGCAATGGTCACTTTTATCTTTGCGTTTAGGCGTATTTATTGTAATGGTTATGTGGACGTTCGATAAATTCGTAAACCCTGGTCATAGCGCACGTATTTTTGAACATTTTTACGGTATTAGTGGCTCATCTGACATAGTTGCTTATGTTATCGGTGCTCTACAACTTGTATTAGTATTGGCATTTTTAGCGGGTATTAAAAAGCGCATAACTTACGGTATCATTTTTGTAATGCATGGCTTATCTACGCTTTCTTCGTACAACCAGTATATAGATGGCTTTAACAACTTATTATTCTTCACTGCATGGCCAATGTGGGCTGCGTGTTTTGCACTTTACTTATTACGCGACCAAGACGTGAAATTTACTGTAAAGTAATAGAACAATAGCTATACCCTTAAGGTTGTAGCTAAAAATACATTGGGCTGAGTTATTTACTATTTCAGCCCAATGTATAGCCTTTGAGCACTTCTTCTAATAATCCAATCTCTTTGTCATCTTCTAAAAATAATCCTTTTTATATTATTTCATCTTAAATATTGCGTTAGATCAAAGTTAATATATTTGTAAGAACAATATCGACAGCTTTAGTTTATGTTAGCTATACGGTTAGTAGGTTTTAATTACCTCAAGTTATTCAACTCAATGTTGTATAGAAGGCTCGTATGGAAAAGGTTAAAATTTCGTCAGCGCATCAGTCATCAAATCGTTCAGTAAACAAGTCTTCACATAATCAAAATTGCGATGAATGGAGCAAGCTCGATTTAGCACAATTACAAGCAAAGCTAAAAACATCATCCGACGGGTTAAGCCAAACTGATGCCACACAAAGATTGGCACAATATGGACCTAACGAACTAGTTGAAGAAAAAACAAACCTACTACTCAAATTTTTATCTTACTTTTGGGGACCAATACCGTGGATGATCGAGGCTGCTATTATTTTATCTGCGCTTGCTAAGCACTGGGCTGATTTTTTTATTATTCTTGTATTATTGTTGTCCAACGTATTGGTTGGCTTTTGGGAAGAGCATCAAGCGGGTAATGCAATTGCCGCATTAAAAGCAAAATTAGCTAACAAAGCACGCGTTCGCCGCGATACTCAATGGCAAAATTTAAATGCCAGCGAGCTTGTACCAGGTGATGTTATTAGAATGCGGATGGGCGATATAGTGCCTGCAGATGCGCGTTTGCTCGATGGTGATTCAGTAGAAGTAGATCAATCATCACTTACGGGTGAGTCGTTACCGGTTGTAAAGTCGGCGGGTGAAACTGTTTATTCGGGCTCTATTATTCGCCAAGGTGAAATAGAGGCAATAGTATACGCAACCGGCGCTAATACCTTTTTTGGTAAAACAGCACAGTTAGTGCAAGGGGAGCGAACCGCAAGTCATTTTCAGCGTGCAGTGCTTAAAATTGGTAATTATTTAATAATGCTTGCTGCGGCTTTAGTACTGCTTATAGTTATTGTTGCTTTGTTTCGCGATGATCCAATGATCACCACATTACAGTTTGCACTCGTATTAACTGTTGCTGCAATACCAGTTGCAATGCCAACAGTGCTATCAGTTACTATGGCTGTAGGCGCTCGTTTATTGGCTAAAAAGCAAGTGGTTGTAACACGTTTAGCTGCAATTGAAGAGCTAGCGGGTGTTGATATTCTTTGTTCTGATAAAACCGGCACATTGACACAAAACCTATTAACGTTGGGTGACCCGTTTTATATCGAAAACTCAATAAATAAAGGCTCTGCTGAGCAAGTTATATTGTACGCGGCATTAGCATCTCGCTCAGAAAATAACGATCCGATTGACTTAGCAGTATTACAAAGTGTAAAAGCTGAGCAGCATCTAGATTCTTATCATATAGAGCATTTTCAGCCATTTGATCCTGTGAGCAAACGTACTGAAGCAATCGTTAAAAATGATGATGGCAAAACATTTAAAGTGACCAAAGGTGCACCGCAGGTTATTTTAGCTTTGTCGGCTAATATTGAGGCAGTTAAAACTCAAGTTGAGGCATCAATAGATGAATTTGCAGCACGTGGGTTTCGCTCTTTAGCGGTTGCTAAAACAGACGAGCAAGGTAAATGGCAATTTATAGGCGTATTGCCACTTTTTGATCCACCGCGTGAAGAAGCAATACAAACCATTGCCGATGCAAAAGAAATGGGTATGAGTGTTAAAATGGTCACGGGCGACCAAGTGGCCATTGCGCGCGAAACTGCAAGTAAACTGGGTTTAGGGACAAACATTCTTGATGCTAGTGGATTTGGTGCAACTGAGTATCATCAAGCCACACAGTTAGATGATTCTATCGAGAGTGCTGACGGATTCGCACAAGTATTCCCTGAGCATAAATACCATATTATTGATGTGCTTCAGCATAGAGGGCACATTGTTGGCATGACAGGAGATGGCGTAAATGATGCGCCAGCACTTAAAAAAGCTGACTGTGGCATCGCTGTATCGGGTGCTACAGATGCAGCGCGTTCAGCAGCATCAATTGTGTTAATGACCGATGGCTTGTCGGTTATTATTGATGCAGTTAAAGAAAGCCGAAAAATATTTCAACGCATGAACAGTTACGCTATTTACAGGGTTGCTGAAACACTGCGCGTACTACTCTTTATGACAATGGCGATATTAATTTTTAACTTTTATCCGTTAACAGCAGTCATGATTGTAATGCTTGCTTTACTTAACGATGCCGCCATTTTGTCTATTGCATACGACAATGTGCATTATCAAAATAAGCCCGAGACATGGAATATGCGGCTCGTTTTAGGTATTGCATCTGTGCTGGGAATTGTAGGGCCAATTGCAGCCTTTGGTTTATTTTACTTAGGAGATAAAGTATTTGAACTCGACCGTCCTCATCTTCAAACATTAATGTACTTATTACTTTCTGTAGCAGGGCATTTGACTATATTTTTAGCGCGTACCCGAGGTCCATTTTGGTCTATTAAACCGTCTGCTATATTAATGGTCGCCGTATTTGGCACGCAAGTTATAGCAACACTTATTGCTGTTTATGGTGTGTTTATGACCCCACTAGGATGGGGATGGGCACTTGCTGTGTGGGCATATGCTTTGGTGTGGTTTTTTATTAACGATGGTTTAAAGCTAGTGGCGTATCGAATTTTTGATCCGACAGAAGCACCCTTACTAGAGAAGAGTTAGCATATAGGCTTAAAAAAATGGTTATAAGCCAAGTGGCTTATAACCAATAGTACACAAGGGAGTGTATATAAGGTGGTTCAATTATTTGTGAGTAAAGTTACTCACAAATAAAAAGTATTAGTGCATTGCATCATTATACTGCTTTGCCAAGCTTTGTTTTTGCCCTTCGGTTAGTGCTTTACCCGCTAATTGAAATACTTCGTGTTCTTCTTCACTTAAATGATGATGTACTAAATGATGCAGTTTTTTAGCTGCAACTAACCATGCAGACGAGCTCATTTCGGTATCTTCAAGTTGTTCAATTAATTCATCAATTTCGTGATGTTCAGCTACGCTGTGGCGCGCTTTTTCATGAGTTAAGTCATCAAACATAAGTGGGTTGTAAAAGTAACGTTCTTCAAATTTTGCGTGTTGTTCTAGTTCTGTTTTTAGCTCGTCCATTAGCGTGTGGCGCTGCTCTGTGTCGCCGTGCGTTTGAATAAGCGCATCTACCAATTCTCGTTGTTTGTCATGGTCATGACGTAGTGCTTCAAAAATATTCATAACTAATCCTTTTACAATTTATTTGCTTATATCACTAACTAGCAAACTAAATGCCAAATATTAAGTTGATGTATTTTATTGCTTTTATTTTGATTTTTTATTTTTGGGCTGCTATCACTGTAAATTTTACAGTGATATGAATGCAATAATTTCAGGCTTTTACGTAGTTCAATTATAGAAGTGAGTATAAATCCCTACAGAACCTTACAAATATTTACTGGTTGTTTATTTTATTGCAGTGATAAAGTAGCAACATTATTTAGGTACAATCTATATGTATTACTCCCACATATAATACCAATCGGTATAAATGCAGGTAGCACGTTAACTTAATAGGATAGTTTAAGGATGAACACAAAAAGCCCCATCGCCGCATTATTGCTGTGCGCTTTATTAAGTGCATGTAGTACAGCCCCACGTTCTGACCCTAACTTATGCATTGAAGAGGCCGAAACGGTTGATCGAAATGGCGCTCAAACAAGCTCAGAAGTTTATAATCAATGCATTAGCGCACAAATTAAAAAGGATGAAAAAAACGACACTTTTTTTGATGCTATAGGTACGTTCTTTTTTGAATTTTTTGTAATGGTGGTAGAAAAGTAAATAGGCTAACTTGCAGCTGTAATTTAAAGTAAATAAGTTGCGTAAAAATAGGATTAGTTATGAAGCAATTATTGATAGCAATTCCACTTTTTTTATTACTAAGCGCTTGTGCGGCACAGCCTTACGCAGGCTCGGCAAAATGTATGGAACAAGCAGATATTGCATACGAAACCGATACACGTAAAAATGAGACATTAGATAATGAATGCAAAGCTGCAAAAGTAAATACGCCTAATAAAGAGCTTGAGAATCATGGCTTGGTTGATCGAAGCCTTTTACAGCTAATGGTTAGTTTTTTAAATAGCGTATTTTAATAGTAAAAATATAATTAAATAAGGTATGTATGAGGGAAGAACTAAGAGCAAAAATAATTACCGTATGCGATAAAAAAATAGCAGCTAAAGGCGAAAATGTAGGGCTTTCTTTTTATGCATTTTTTGCTAATAAAAACGACGACCCAGCGCTACTTATGGAAGCTGCTACTTGGTGGATACACACCCATAAATTAGATCATTTTGTAAAAGCAAAGACCATCAAAAAAATGATCTTAGATGGGCTTTAGTCAAGTAAATGAGCCAATACTTTTAGCTGTGTTCATTTAATCAACAACGACTTGGTTTCTTCCGTTTTCTTTTGCTTTATAAAGTAATTTATCTGCATGTTTAATAAGAACATCTAGTGTGCTTTTTAAAGGGCCACTTACAGAGGCCCCTGCACTAAAGGTGATTTTTGTATCACTAGGAAAGTCTTCTATATTACTGCAATGCTTGGCGAAGCTAATGGCGAGCTGGTCAAATATATCGCGAATTATTCGTTCATCAACCGTATTTAGTGCAAATAACCATTCTTCGCCGCCGTAACGACCAAACTGATGATCATTACATAGTGTTTCTTTTGCAGCTTTTGCAAAGGCAATAAGAACTAAATCTCCAACATCGTGACCAAAATGGTCGTTAACTTTTTTAAAGTAGTCTAAGTCAACAATTGCTATCGTCATTTTACCTTCACCAAGCTTTGCTTCTGCTGCGCGCATTATTCCTCTGCGATTAGGGCAATTTGTTAGATAATCTGTTAATGAAATATCGTGATATTTTTGACGTTGTCGGGCTTGCCGATAAAATAAAAATAATGAAGCAATCACTAAAATAAATGCAATAGCAGCGCTGAGTCGCCAAATTATTTTTTGTTGGTACTCTTCTTTAGCTTGTAGTTCACTAATGTCTTTTGCGTACTCTAGTTGCTGTATTTTTTCTTCTTTTTCTTTTACTTCAAACTGCACCTGTAGTGTTTTTATATTATTTTCACTAGTTGCTTCGTAGTGTTTTTTTGTATAAAGGAGCTTTTGTTCAATTGCTTCAAAAGCCTCGTCAGTGTAGTTAAGGCGTCGCTTTAGCTCATAGCGTTTACCTAAAAAATCGGCTTTATAAATACTGCGGCTGAATTTATTTAACTTTAAAAACACCTCATCGTTTGCTTCATTTGCTCTCTCGAGTAAATCTTGTTTTATATATATGTCAGCTAACAAAATGAGCGATGCGAGTTGCATGTCGTAAACACCTGCAGAACGAGCAAGCTCAATGTTTTCTTTAGTTAAAGTTAAAGCTTTATCGTAGTTTGCTTGTAAGTACTCAATATTTGCAATTGAGTACTGAGCAAAGGTTAAGCCTTTTTGCATATTAACTTTTTTAAAATAGAGCAATGCTTTATCTAGGTATATTAAGGCATCTTTAGGTTTTTCTACTTCAAGCAATACATTGCCTAAGCTCCAATATGCTTTTGCAGTAAAAAGCCCATCTTGTGTTTGCTCATATGCCGCAACCGCTTTTTTTGCATAATATACGGCTTTGTCTTTTTCGTTTAGATAATTATATGCATCGGCTATTTTTCTAAAAAAGTATCCTTGAGATGCTGAATCGTCATCTTTTAATGCTAATTCTAGCCCCTCTAGTGCAACATTTAGGGTCTTTTTCAATGAATCTGTATCGGTGTAATAGTAAGCAAGTGCTCGTAAAATAATGATTTTTTCTTTAGTTGAATGCTGTTGCAAGCTCTCTTCTAATTTTGTGGCTAGCGTTTGTGCTGGAGCTGGGTTTGGCTCCCTCGCTAGAGACTTGAGTTGTGATTCGAGAAATAATAAATATACACTTTTTTGATTTGGTAACTCTTTGTTCTTTAAGTAATAGGATAAGTGTGTGTTTAACGCTTCGTATTTTTCTTGTCTAAAAAGTAACTCCGCATACAAAGCGGCCGCTTCTAGATGAAGGTTTTCCCAATTTTGCTCTTTGCTTATTTTAAACGCTTGAGTGAGTTTGTCTTCATTTTGAAGATAGTCTAATTCATTCAGTTTTATGTTGTTGATCAGGACTTGAGTCGTGTCAAAGTCTAGCGCATGTAAAGTTGCACTTAATGAGTCGCCGTTAGCTGAGGCAAGCTTACTTAAAAGTAAAAATAAAAGGAGAACAATATACTTTGCCCATAAAGTATTACCTAAAACCTTTATTTGTGTATTGTTAGTCATGTTAATCCTTTGCTGACTTATTTTTATTATTGAAGTACTTATTAACATTACTTAATAAACTTGGGTTTGTACCGTTTTTTTATACTCATCATTGAATAGAAAGACCATAAACGATATCAATTTAATTAATAAAAACCAACACATTGTATAATATAGTGGTTGTAGCTATGTGTTTTTATTAAAAATCTGCGGCTACTTCAAACTCTAATCGTTTATCCGTAATTGGGTGAGTAAATGCTAAGTATTCTGCATGTAAATGTAATCTATCGGCTTTTTGTCCGTAATGTGTGTCGCCTATAATTGGCATGTTTAAACCTAAACTGTGCGCGCAATGTACTCTTAATTGATGAGTTCGCCCTGTTTTAGGATATAACTGTAATCGGGTAATATTGTTATTGCGCTCTAAAACCTGCCAGGTAGTAAGCGAAGGTTTTCCGTGTTTGTAACACACCATTTGGCGCGGTTTATCATCAAAGTCGAGCACTAAGGGTAAATCAATTACTCCGCTATCCTCAGCTACGTTACCATTAACTAATGCGACATAACGTTTATCTATGGTGCGTTCAATAAACTGCTTTTGCAGCGCTTTGTGCACGCGTTTATTAAGTGCAATCATCAATAAGCCGGAGGTCGACATATCTAATCTGTGCACAATTAGCGGGCCTGAAGCCTCTGGAAACTGCGTTTTAATACGCATATACACTGAGTCTTCAATATTAACGCCAGGTACTGATAAAAACTCAGCAGGCTTATTTACCACAAGTAAATCGTCATCTTTATAAACAATACTTAGATCTTTACCCTGAGCTGGGTTGATAAGTAGCGGGTTATCTTCAACATCTAAACCCTGTAGCATGTGCCCAAGTATTGGTTGGCATTTACTGTAACAAGAAGGGTAGTAGTTTTTATGCTGCCTAATTGCTGACTTAGGCGCGGCTCCCCACCAAAACTCTGCCATAGCAAGTGGCTTTAAGTCATGTTTATAGGCGTATTGTAATAATTTAGGCGCTGCGCAATCGCCAGCACCCGAAGGTGGAGTGTGCTCTGGTAGTGCTGCAAATATGGCATTTAAGTCTGTAACCTCAGCATTTGCATTTAAAAACTGGTACTGCGCAAATAACTTTTTTTGTAAGCTTTTAGAAAGCGTTTTACGGCGTTTTTTCAAATGAGCAATTTCATCAGAAATATTGATGTGTGTTTGCTGCAGTGACTCGATTATATTTTGCCAATAGGCTTTAAGTGCTAGCAGTTGCTTTTTTTCTACGATACTTTGCCCTGCAAGCTTATTTTTTAACTGCTCAAAATCACTTTCGCTAAGCTCTAATTCGCCTTCGGTACGTTGTATTTTACGTTGCTGGCGACCGGCTTGCATTACTGCCTGTTGGGCTAATAGTGCTTGTTGGTAGCTTTGTGTTGCATCATCAAGTTTGCTATTAACTTCATGCAGTTGTTCGCTATTTTCTAATTGCTCAATTTGAGCATTAATATCGTTAATTATTTTACTTTGAGCCAAATAGCTATCGTCCTGCAGCTGCATGCTAGAAACTGGCGGTACAAAGTTAATATTGGCTTTATCACCTTCAATTTGCCCCGAGTAAGCACTTAAAAAGCCTAATTGTTGCTTAGTATTTTGCACCACTAAAACCCCAAACATTTTACCGGCATTTTCTGCTTTTAAATGCGTTAACGTTTCAAGTTGTTGCTGTAATTGTTTTGTGGCTGCTACAGCTAAAGGTTGCGGCTCGTAATAAAAAGGGAAAGTAAACTTTTCAGGAAGCGCGAGAGAATCAATATTTTGAGAAAATAATGTAAAGCACAAAGCAGAATTTGACATAGAAGTAAGAGAAAAGCATTCAGTAAAATAATTGAGCGCATAATAACATATTCATAGTTAAGCCACTAAAAATCTCGCACTCGCATATTCATAAACACTTTAAAGCGGACATTCATGTTTTATGTATCAGTATGGGGGCGCAGCAAACCTAGGAGTATCGTTTGTTAGTAAAGTCTCAGTAGTAATATATCTATCATTATCAAAATACCTAAGCTTATCGATTCTCAATAATTGAGCGCATTTCGAAACGATGACTTACTTGATAGAGCAGAGGCGAAAAATCAATTTACAGAATAACTGAATATTTAGGAGTTCTATATTATGAGTCAAAATATCGCAAGTTTTATCACTAAAACCCTCGAACAAGCTGGCGTAAAACGTATTTGGGGAGTAACTGGCGATTCACTTAACGGCATTAGTGAAAGCCTGCGAAAAATGGGAACAATTGAATGGCTAGGAACGCGACATGAAGAAGTTGCCGCATTTGCAGCCGGTGGCGAAGCGCATTTATCAGGCGAGCTTGCAGTGTGCGCGGGTTCTTGCGGGCCGGGTAATCTTCATTTAATTAACGGCTTATTTGATTGTCAGCGTAATAATGTACCGGTATTAGCTATTGCCGCACACATTCCTTCATCTGAAATTGGCAGTAGTTATTTTCAAGAAACCCATCCGCAAGAATTATTTAAAGAATGCAGTGTATATTGTGAAATGGTTTCGAGCCCTGAGCAAATGCCGTACCTGCTAGAAACCGCAATGCGACAAGCAATACTAAACAAAGGCGTGAGTGTACTAGTGCTACCTGGCGACATTGCATTAAAAGATATGCCTAAAAACATTACACCAAAATGGAATGTACCAAAACCTGCGATTTATACGCCTGCTTTATCTGATATTGAAGCAATGGCGACTCATCTTAATAAAAGTAAAAAAGTAACCTTATTGTGTGGTGCTGGTTGTAAGGATGCTCACGACGAAATTGTTGCGCTAGCCAAAAAATTACAAGCACCGATTGTGCACGCCATGCGCGGTAAAGAATTTATTGAATACGACAATCCTTACGGTGTTGGTATGACTGGGTTTATTGGTTTTGCGTCGGGCTACCATGCAATGCAAGAAGCCGATACGTTACTTATGATTGGTACGAGCTTTCCTTATCGTGCTTTTTATCCTGAAAATACCACCATATTGCAAATTGATAATCAGGCAGCGTCACTTGGGCGACACGTTCAAATTGACTGTGGCGTGTTAGGGGATACTAAAAATTCAGTGACCACATTGCTTGATTATATTAAAGGTGAACGCACAAGTTCACACTTACAAAAGAGTGTTAAAAACTACAAAGAGTCGAGACAAGATCTCGATGAACTTGCCAGTGGCAAAACGTCGCAAAATTTAATTCACCCGCAATATCTAACGCGTTTACTAAACGATAAAGCAGCAGACGATGCTGTTTTTACTTGTGATGTAGGTACGCCAACAGTGTGGGCTGCGCGTTATTTATCAATGAACGGTAAGCGCCGTTTAATTGGCTCGTTTAATCATGGCTCTATGGCAAATGCGATGTCGCAGGCAATGGGCGTTCAATCTGTTAACAGAGACCGCCAAGTAATTGCAATGTGTGGTGATGGCGGATTTTCCATGTTAATGGGTGATTTAATCTCGCTTAAACAGCTTAATTTACCTATCAAAATTGTTGTTTATAATAATCGCTCACTTAGTTTTGTGGCTATGGAAATGAAAGCCAGTGGGTTTTTATCAAGCGATACTGATTTAGAAAACCCAAGTTTTGCTAAAATTGCAGAGGCCTGTGGATTAAAAGGGATTCATGTGGACGACCCTGAAAAATTACCATCGGCAATGAACGAAATGATGAATCACTCAGGACCTGTTGTTTTAGAAGTCGATACCGCGAAACAAGAGCTTTCAATGCCACCGCAAATCAAATTAGAGCAAGCAAAAGGCTTTAGTGTTTACATGATGAAAGCATTAATAAACGGCAAAGGAAACGAAATTGTAGAGCTTGCTAAAACTAACTGGTCACGCTAGTTAAGTTACTTCCCTGTTGAGTATTTTTGCTCAATAGGGAAGTGCCAAAGTAATAATCCCCACTGTCATTCTCGACCATTAATAAGTGATGGTTGTTTGTAAGTAATTGAACAAAAATAAAAAATCATATATGGTTTATCATTAAATTAATAAAAATACGCATAAAATGCCTCTGCTTCATAGAGGAGCGGAGCAATAATGAAATGGAAATCGGTTTTACTGTCGCTTGCTGTTTTATGGCTTATTCAAGCTCAGCAAAGCAGTTTACGCACCAGTGAATACGCAAATATAATTTCTGATTTAGATAAGGTTAATTCACTTGGCGAATGTGAGGTTTCGACCGAAATTGCAAGAGAGTGGCCATTATCTTGGGCTATAAGCGGCGCAGAAATTACCGTTAAGAACAAAAATACGTTTCTGACAGCAACAACCAGTAAGTTTAATAAACCAGATCGTAAATTTCTTAGTACACATAATACTCACTACCACTTTACGTGGACTGAAACCAAAAACAACACTATGTTTGCGTCATACATGGACGTAGAAATAGAACCCGCAGGTAAAGTTGCAGGCCTTATAATAGGCAATTGCTCTGACTACCCCGAAGGTCCAAAATTAATAGGGTATTTAGAGCGTTGTAATAGTGTTGTAGAGTCAATTAAGTGTTCGTAAAAGTAGGTATAGAGCGTTGATTAAAATTGAAGACTTTTCTTTAGCATGGCGATGGATTAGCGCATCCCATGGTGATTTTTCTAAAGATACATTAAACAAACTTATTCCGTTGAGTGAAGAGCAAGCAAGAGCATTAATTGCCGCCACACCCATTAACTTTCCGGTTGGCGCAAAAAGATTCGACTCCACAGAAGGAAGTGAATTAACACGGCAATGGTTAAAGGGCTTAGTAAATGATTCGCAAACAATAACAATTTGCTGGGATCAAGAAACAGCACTTACATTACCTTGGCTAATTTTTTGTGATCACTGGGATGATTTTTGCTATCCATCAAGTGATGATATAAATTTTTATTTAGAAAGCGGCGAACTGTTTTTACGCTGGAATCATTATGAGGTTTTTGAGTTTGACTCAAGTGCAATGTAATGAGCTAAAACACTTAGCATTGGTATAAATTGCTACTTGGCAGTTGTTTTTAGCTTAACGATTTACTCGCTTTACTCAATCAAAGTAAAGCGAGTGCTCAGTATAATTTACAAACTCTTTTTAGGCGGAAGAGCTACGTTTGCAAATATTAGTCCTGCAACAAGCGACATAAATATTAAAAACGTTTGTTGGCCTATGTGCTCTGCATATACAAAGTCTTGGCCTTCAATAAGTGAGTTTAAGCCAATATACGTTTTGCTTCCTGGTACTAATACAATTAAGCCTTGCATGGCAACAATAGAGGCCGGCGCATTAGCAACGCGGTTAAACAAGTTACTAAATATACCCACCGATAAAGCACCTACAAACGTACCTAACGTGTAATCAAGGTACATAGCCGAGCCAATACTGGTGCCGTACGCTATAAAGCCTGATGCAATAGACCAAACTGCGTGTTTAAGTTTGGTTCTAAAAATAACGATTAGGCTGCTACAAAGTAAAAATATAGCCAGCCATGCGGTCCACTTTGGTAATGGCTCAGGTTGTACAAAATCGGCTTGCCCAAAAAGTGCAAAGCCAATACCTATGCCAATAAAACCGCCAAAATACAATTTAAAGAGCAGCATAAACGAGTCCATGACTCGCGCAGTACCTGACACTAAATGCCGTGCTGCCAGCTCAGCTAAACCAAGCGCAAGTGCTAAACCGGGTATAAACACAATAATGGCCGAAAGTACCACCAAGCGTATATTTATCTCAGGTGTTATATACACACTTACTGCACAGGCAAGTATGGCTGATATTATGGCCACTAATGGCTCAAGCATATGTGCTACGCGTTTTGAGCGCCCAGACCAAAGCACAAACACATAAACAACTAAAGTAAGTAGCGATGACCAAATAACATCAGTCCAGCTAGTACCCATTAACATTGCAAACGCACCACCAGAAGTTGCAAACGCAACGCCCGTAACAAGTTTATTGTATGGGTTTGGCATTACAAAAATAGCGTCTAGTTGCGCATCAACTTCTTGTAAACTTAGCTTGTCGTCAAGCATTTGGTTTACAAGGTCGTCGGTGTCGGCAAGTGAGCCTAAATCGTGATCGCCAGGGTCTACACGTGCAACGTGGGTGTACTCGTCTTCGTGGCCATCGGTCCAAATAACAAACGTTACAGAGGTTGGCGACATAACAAACGACGATTTAAGTCCTAAGTATGTAGCCACTTCCATTAGGTGGGCTTCTAGGCGGTAAGCAGGCGTACCATACTTGTGAAGCATTTTACCCAATTTAACGATAAATTTGCGTTTTTCTGTAAAGGTTGCAGTTTTCAAATCTTTTTGGACCAAATATTGCGATAACTAAGCTAAAAATATAGACAATACAGCTAAAAATGCCCACGTTCGATGGGCGCGATTTTAAACACTAATTGGTGTGTGTCTAGTCATTTTTAATCTAATTTTTTATTTTTTTCGGCTATCCATTGCGACATGTATTGAGTGCTGCGCATTGTATGATGTTTGAGCATTTGGCCTGTGAAGTTTTTTTCGCGATGAGCGTTTAAATCACTACTTATTGAATCGACTTTTTGAATTAAAGCTGCGCTCAATTGTGCTTTATCGTACAGCGTATTAAGGAGCGTGTTGCCATCTTGCTGCGCTTGTTCAAAGTCACTTTGATTGGTGTACATTTCAATGGCAGCATTGGCAAAGTCATCGGCGGTGTTGGCTATTTTACCCGGCCATGATAAATCGTTATGCATGCCTTCTGCGCCAATATTGGTGGTAACGCTGGGTGTTTGCATAATCATGGCTTCAAGCAATTTACCTTTAATGCCTGCACCAAAACGCAGTGGTGCTAAACATACGCGTGCGCTTTGCATTACATCAAACGCATTATCGGCCCAACCTTTTATTAAAAACCCTGTTTTAGGGTTATTTAGTGCCGTGGCTTTTGGTGGTGGGTAAGAGCCATAAATATGTAGTTCTGCTTTTGGTAGCTGCTTGCGAATAAGTGGCCATATTTTTTGTAGGTAAAGTACAGCATCCCAGTTTGGCGCGTGTCTAAAGTTACCTATGGTCATAAAGTGCTGGCGCTGCTCAAACGTTTTTGTACTTGTAGGCAGTGAGCTTAAATCAACCATAAACGGTAAATGGTGTAATAGGCTTGGCTCTATTTTAAATACGCTGTTTAGCAGGCTCATTTCATAACTTGAAATAATTAAGCTCAGGTCGCAGCGTAAAATAGCGGCAATTTCGCGTTTTGCTATGTCTGAGTGTAAATCGCTGGTTGTAAACTCACGCTCACCTTTAAACGCTTCGTGGCGAGCGTTACGCAGACATTGTAAATCTTCGGTATCTAAAATTTTAATTGCGTGTGGGCAATGTTTATCGACGCGCCAGCCAAATTGTTCTTCCATCATAAAACGGTCAAACATGACTATATCTGGATTATAGGCTTTAACGTATTCGTCAAAGCTGTCGCAGTTTAGTGCAATGCTTTGACTGGTTATACCGAAGTCGTCAAGATTTACCATGTGATCGGTGCGCTGCGCGGGCGTTGCAAATTCAACGTCCCAGTTTTGCGCTCTAAATGCATTTAATAACGACATCATGTGCGTTCCCGCAGCAGACGAATTTGGCTCTGGCCATACGTAGCCAATTACCAGCACTTTTTTCATTGGCTAGAATCTCTAATTTGTAAGTTTACATTTACCAGTGTTTTTACTGGCGGGGCTGTATTTTGTAGTAGCTCTTGTAGTATTAAAAGGCACCGCTTGGCTATATCAGTTGTACTTATAGCCACAGTGGTTAAGTGATCATTTATAACCGCGCTATTAGGAATATGGTGGCAGCTCACCACTTTAATACAGTGATGTGTTAATGAGTTAATAGCAGCAATAACACCTTGAGCAATAATATCGTTTGCACACACCACAGCGTTTAATGTGGGGTTGTGTTTATATGCTTCTATAAATGCATTTTTAGCGCTAAGGGCTGTGTTTACTGCGCAGTGAATGGGTGCTAATGGTGTAATGCTGTGCTGCGCGCAAGCGGTATTAAAGCCACTTTGTAGTGCTTGTGAATCACTTAAAGTAAGTTCACTGCCTATAAATGCAATGTTTGTCACGCCTTGTGAGAGCAAATGCATACTGGCTACGTGGCTGGCTTTTTTATAGTCGGGTAATACACAAGGAGCTGCGCTAAAAGGCACTTCGCTCATTACGGTAATTACTTTGTGTTGCGCGCTGAGCGTATCAAGCCATTTGGGGCAAGTACTAGCAACGGGGCAAATAATAAATGCAGCAGCGTTGTATTCTTTTAAGTTTTTAACTGCGTTTGCTTGTAGTTCAAGACTATTATTACTGCTTACAATCATGGCTTGTAAGCCATTGTCGTTTAACAAAAGTTGTAGGCTGGTAGCAAGGTGTGCCATAGCTGGGTTAGTTAAATCGTTTATTACTATGGCCACTAAATTTGAGCGTTTTGAGCGCATAGCAGCGGCATCACGATTATAAACGTATCCTAGCTCATCAATCGCTTTGAGTATTTTTTGTTTACTTTTATTGCCCACTTTATCGCTTTGGGTAAGCACCAAGGATACGGTTGATTTTGATACACCAGCACGCTCTGCAACATCAAAAATAGTGACTGATTTGGCTTTGTTATGCATTGTATTTTAAGTACCGCAGTGGTGAATAAATAGCGCTGTAGTTTAGCTTAATCAGCACTATTAAGTCATCTTTTAGAGGTGTTTAACTTACCTTAATACTTTATGAACAAAGCAAAACGTGTTTATATACGCCTATAAGAGTAAAAAATAACAAAAGGATAAAAACATGAGCGCTTTTAGGCTGTTAGTTGCCTTTATTTGTTGTGCGGCATTAGTACCAACAAGTTACGCCGAGCAGGGCTATCAAACCCCATCACCTGAACTTGCAGCATTGGTTGACGCTAAGTTAGCACCCACTAGTTACTTATCGAGCGATGGCCAGTGGCTAGCGCTTTTTGAACGCAAACGTGTAGTAACCCTTGATGAACTTGCAAAAGAAGAGCTTAAGCTTGCTGGTATTAAGCTAAATCCCGCTAATTTTTCGCGCTCTCGTGTGAGTGCCAAATTTAGCGCTGTGGAGCTAAAGCATGTTCAAAGCGGGTCGGTTATTAGTATTAATAACTTACCTAATGGCATTATTCGCTCACCTAAATGGTCATCTAATAGTAAATATTTAGCCTTTGTTGTTGAGCAACCAACCCAAGCCAACTTATGGCTTTACAGCGTTGAAACCAAACAAGCAAAAGAGCTTTCAAGCGCTGCATTAAATTCGGTATTAACATCATCACCTTATAAATGGCTACCAGATAGCAGCGCCATAGTTGCAAACCTCGCTGTTAATTTTGGCAAGCCTAGGCTTGAAAATAACAGCCAAAGTGTAGTGCCAGTTATTCAACAAAGTACCGGCGAAAAAGCACCAGCACGTACTTACCAAAATTTATTAACAAGCCCGTTTGATGAAGCGCAATTTAAGTTTTACGGCCAAGGGCAATTAGCTTACGTAACACTTGATGGCAATACACAAGCAATAGGTAGCCCTTCTTTATTTAAATCGTTTTCGGTGTCACCTGATTCTACCAATATTTTAGTAGCCGGTATTAATGAGCCGTTTTCGTATCAAGTGCCTTACAGCCGATTTGCAAGCACATGGCAAATATGGGGCATGCGCGGCTATGCATTAGCAGAGCTGGCAAAACAGCCACTTGCCGATAATATTCCGCAAGGTTATGACAGTGTACGCACTGGCCGCCGAGACTTTAAATGGCGAGCCGATCAAGGCGCTGAAGTTATTTGGGCCGAGGCGCAAGATGGCGGCGACATGAAAACCGACGTTGAGCACCATGATTATATTTACAGCTTACGTGCACCTTTTAAACGCGAGCCTAAATTATTTGCCAAAGTAGAACGCCGTTACTCTGGTATTGAGTGGGGCAACGAAAACGTAGCCATGCTGACAGACTGGCGCTTTAGCGATCGCCAAGTTCGTACTTACATAGTGCAACCACGAGATGCCGACAGAAACCGCGTTTTATTTTCAGAGCGTAGTTATAACGATGCGTATAAAGACCCTGGTAATGCAATTTACGAGCGCAACGATTTAGGCGCGAACGTTATTAAAATTGTAGGTGGGCGTTATATTTACCTGCGTGGTAATGGCGCATCAGAGCAAGGCAATGTACCGTTTTTAGATAGGTACGATGTTAAAACAAATAGCAGCAAGCGATTATGGCAATCAGAAGCACCATATTACGAACGTGTACGTGCACTGCTTGACGACGAAGGTGAGCGATTTATTACTATTCGTGAATCTAAAACTGAGCAACCTAACTTTTTTATACGCGATTTAGGCAACGACACGCTAACACAGCTAACTACATTTGCTCACCCGTACCCTGCATTTAAAGGCGTAACTAAAGAGCAATTACGTTATAAACGCGACGACGGTGTTGAGCTTTCAGGCACGCTTTATTTACCACCAGGGTACGATAAAACACAAGGCCCGTTACCTGTACTTATGTGGGCTTACCCACTTGAATACAAAGATAAAGCCGTAGCATCGCAAGTACGCGAATCGCCTTATGCATTTACCTACATTGGCTATTGGGGCCCAATGCCTTACCTTGCCAAAGGGATTGCCGTGTTTGACGACCCTAAAATGCCAATTGTAGGTATTGATGGCAGCGAGCCAAACGATAACTTTAGAAAGCAGTTAGTATCAAGCGCGCAAGCCGCTGTTGATGTATTAGTTAAAAAAGGCATTGCTGATAAAAATAAAATAGCCATAGCAGGGCACTCATACGGTGCATTTATGGTTGCTAACTTGTTGGCTCACACTGATTTATTTAAAACGGGTATTGCCCGCAGCGGCGCGTATAACCGCACATTAACGCCGTTTGGTTTTCAAGGAGAAGAGCGTGATTTTTGGCAAGCACAAAGCGTGTACGCTAATATGTCGCCGTTTTTCCATGCTGAAAAAATTAACGAGCCAATGCTGATGATCCACGGTCAAGAGGATCCTAATTCGGGAACTTTCCCAATGCAAAGCGAGCGCATGTACGCTGCACTTAAAGGGCTAGGTAAAGACGTGCGTTTAGTAATGCTCCCTTATGAAGCACATGGTTACCGTGCGCGTAAAAGCTTGTTACATGTATTGTGGGAACAAGAACAGTGGTTAGATAAGTATTTGCTAAATGATACAGCAGAGCCAGTAGAGGTTATTACTGAACCCGTGATAAGTGTTGGGCAATAGTAATAAACATGAGTAAGTAACAGCGCGGCTACTTATAGCCGCGTTTTTGCTTTTAATATGAGAGTAAATTAATGATTGATGTAGCAGCACTTGCGGTTTTTATTCCTACGTTCTTTTTTGTGTCGATAACGCCTGGTATGTGTATGACCCTTGCCATGACACTCGGTATGAGCATTGGCGTGCGCCGCACATTATGGATGATGATAGGCGAGCTGTTAGGCGTAGCAACCGTTGCTATAGCTGCGGTATTAGGCGTTGCAAGCATCATGCTAAATTACCCAGATGCGTTCGCTATTTTAAAGTGGGTAGGCGGTGCGTACTTAATTTATATTGGCGTTAACATGTGGCGAGCCAAAGGCAAAATGTCGGTCGATACCTCAAAACCAAGTGACGTAAGTCGGAAGTCGTTATTTACGCAAGGTTTTGTAACCGCAATTGCTAACCCTAAAGGGTGGGCGTTTATGATCTCGTTATTACCGCCGTTTATTAGTGTTGAGCATGCTGTAGCCCCTCAGCTTTTAGTATTACTTGGCGTTATAATGACCACCGAGTTTTTAAGCATGTTGGCTTATGCAACAGGTGGCAAAAGCCTACGTTTATTTTTAGCCCGTGGCGATAATATTAAATGGATGAACCGAATAGCGGGCAGCTTAATGGTACTTGTAGGTATATGGTTGGCGATTGGGTAAAATAAATAATGGTTGATATTGTCAATTAATTTGACATGGTAGACTTTATCATCTAATTTAAAGTCTAAGGTATGCCTAAATGAGTACTCCTGTAACCGTAAATCCAGCACTAGTTGAGCCTAAAAAAACGCCTCTTATTTATAAGATACTGGTAATAATGAGTGTTATTACTTTAATTGGCGGGAGCTTAACAGGCGTGATGACCTATGTGAATGTGGGGATTACAGAACATTTTTATGCAGACTGGTTTACCTCGTTTATAAGTGCGGTATTAGTTATGGCACCTATTGGTTTTGTAATGATGACCTTAATGCATAAGCTAGTTGCTAAGTTATTACTTAGGGCGTATTGACCTTTGGTGGTTGAATTTGCAGCAGTGTGTTTGGTTTTTAGGCAAGGCAGAGCCTATGTAGTGTGGTTATTCCCCATAAATAGGCGATAACGCAGCATAAATACCAAACATGCGCTGCCCGAAGGGTTCTTTCTAGGGACTATTAACTCTTTGTTGCTCGGTTTTTACTTAGCCCACTAGGTTACAAACCTCGCGCCGTGATTTAATCGCCCCTAGATTGAACAAATTTCAATCCACAAAGATAAACACGCCCTAGCAGTGAGTTAAAACGTAATTTAGTGATTAGTGTTTTTATGGCGTTGATAATGGAGTCGGTGATGGCGTTTGTTACTGCTACTAACAATATCGGCTATGCAGATATGCGTGTATTTGTAACTGGATGGACTGAAGGGTTATTAGCCGCATTACCAATAGGTTTAACTATAATGCTGATAATGTCGGTTACAGTAAAACCTAAAATAGAACGTTTTTTAAAAAGCTAATAACAAAAAAGAGCCATTGGCTCTTTTTTATTATTTAGTGTTTAGTTGCTAGCTAAATTGCGCCATTCAAAAAGGGTGCTGTTCGGCTTATTTTAGATTGAGCCACATCGGTAGGTTTACCTTGCGCCACTATTAACCCGCCTTCATCGCCCGCACCAGGGCCTATATCAATAACCCAATCACTATTACTGGCTACTTGCATATCGTGCTCAACCATAATGACGGTGTTGCCGGCATCAACGAGCCCATTTAATTGCGCCATTAACATGGCCACATCTTTAGGATGCAAGCCTGTGGTTGGTTCATCTAAAATATAGAGGGTATCGCCGCGTTGTGTGCGCTGTAACTCTGTGGCAAGTTTAATGCGCTGCGCTTCACCGCCCGAGAGTTCTGTAGCTGGTTGGCCTAAACGTAAGTAACCAAGTCCCACTTGTAGCAACGCATTTAGCGCGCGTAAAATAGCGGGTTCATCGGCAAAAAATGTATGCGCCGACTCAACTGTTAAATTAAGCACATCGGCAATGGTTTTATCCTTGTAAGTAACCTCAAGTGTTTTTTCGTTATAGCGTTTGCCGTTACACACAGGGCAAGGCGAATACACACTAGGTAAAAATAAAAGCTCTACGCTTACAAAACCAGCACCTTCGCAGTTTTCGCAGCGACCTTTTTTTACGTTAAACGAAAAACGACCTGCATCGTACTTACGCGCTTTTGCCTCTTTGGTATTGGCAAACAGTTTACGAACATGATCGAATAACCCCGTGTAAGTTGCCAGGTTAGAGCGAGGTGTACGCCCAATCGCTTTTTGATCAACCGTAATAAGGCGTTTTATATGCTCAATGCCTTGAGTGATTTTACCCTCGGTTGTTATATCGAGCTCTTGGTCGAGCAATTCGGCTTCATCTGTAGGTATTTGTGGCAGCGATTTTTGCCCAAGTGCATAGTATACCAGCTCAACTAAAGCTTGGCTTACTAAACTCGATTTACCAGAGCCAGACACGCCCGTAACGCTTGTAATAACGCCCAGCGGAAATTCTACATCGAGTTTTTGTAAATTATTACGCTCAATACCGCTAAGCTTTAACCATGCTTTTGCGCTGCGTTGTGGTTTGTTACTTTGGCTTAAAAGCTTTTCATCATTTTTAAAAAGGTATTGGCTAGTGTGCGAGCTGGTCACTTTTTGCAAGCCTTCAACAGGGCCGCTATAAACAATATTACCGCCGTGAGTACCTGCATTTGGGCCTACATCAACCACCCAATCGGCGTGGCGAATAACACTTACGTCGTGCTCAACCACAAATACTGAGTTACCCGCTGCTATTAGCTCATCTAACGCGGCTAATAATGCTTGTGTATCTGCCGGGTGTAAACCTGCTGAAGGTTCATCTAATACATAAACCACCCCAAACAGTTTTGAGCGAATTTGCGTAGCAAGCCTTAGGCGCTGTAATTCACCAGGCGATAATGATGGGGTGGTGCGTTCAAGCGATAAATACCCTAAGCCAAGTTTGGTAAGTGCTTCAACTCGTTTAAGAATGTCGCTGGCTATACGCGTTGCTACTATGGCTTTTTCTGGGTTAGCAGCGTTGTTTTTAGGCTTTTTGTTAGCCGCAATACTAAGGGTTTGAGCCAGTTCACTTAATGTTAGCTGCGAGGTTTCGCCAATATCAAGCCCAGCAAATTTAACCGATAGCGACTCTTTTTTCAGTTTTTTGCCATTACACCGTGGGCATGGTGATATTTGCATATACTGCGACACGCGCTTTTTAGTACGTGGGCTTTGAGTGCTCGCAAACGATTGTAAAACAAAACGTTTAGCGCTCGAGAATGTACCCATGTAACTTGGGCTTTCTTCATTTTTAATAGCCGCTTGTGTTTGCTCAAGTGTGTACTCAGGAAATACCGGCACCGTAGGCGTATCGTCGGTAAATAAAATCCAATCGCGTGCTTTTTTAGGCAGAGTATTCCAAGGTTTATCAATATCGTAACCTAACGAGGTTAGTATGCGGCTTAGGTTTTTACCTTGCCATGCTGGTGGCCACGCGGCTATTGCGCGTTCTCTAATTGATTTAGTGGGGTCGGGCACTAGCAGCTCTTCGGTAACGTTAAATACACGGCCAATACCGTGGCATTCTGGGCACGCGCCTTGCGGGGTATTAGGCGAAAACGCATCGGCATAAAGTATACCTTGGCCTTTTGGGTATTCACCTGCGCGCGAGTACAACATACGTAGCGCGTTAGAAATAGTGGTTACACTGCCCACAGATGAGCGTACCGACGGCACACCCCGTTGTTGTTGCAGTGCAACAGCAGGTGGCAGCCCTTCAATTGAATCGACATCGGGCTCATCTACTTGATCTATTAATCTGCGTGCATAAGGCGAAACCGAATCAAGATATCGATGTTGCGATTCGGCAAATAATGTTCCAAAGGCTAGTGATGACTTACCCGAGCCCGATATACCGGTAAAAACAACAAGTGAATTACGGGGGAGATCTACATCCACATCTTTTAAGTTATGAACACGTGCGCCTCTTACTTGAATGCTGTGCTCAGGGTTTAATAAAGCCGATTGTGCATTATTAACCGCTTGGGGACTTTTAGGTGTGGTTGGCATGTAGTTTACTCCTGTTTAATAACCTTATGATTACGCGAGCTTTTCAAGGTATAAACCTTACAGTAGTCTCACTGAATGTGCGCTTATTCAAAATATACGTTAAATTATGATTATTGTGCGTTTACATAATAGGTAAAAACTGAGAGTATAAATTTCAACGATTGTTTTTAAAAACACAATTTAATAAAGGGAAGTTGCACTGTGTTTAAAGCCTTAGTTTTGATTTTTATCGTGTTTTCATCGGCAGTCGCTGCCAACACCTCAAACACTCTTAATAATGTATTAAATGTTGATCGTGCTATACCCCGCAGTATTCATTTATCGTTTCCAAACGATAACAAAATAACGCCTAAAAAATCTGACTTCACAATTTTAAATTACGTTCTTATGAGCAATAACGAAGGCGAGCGCTGGGCAGTTATTACGCTAACTAATTTATCGTCAGGCAACCGCGAGCTCAATCAAGAACATTTATTAGCATTGTTTGCAGATGGCAGCAGATTAACGCCAATAGAATTTAAGCTCGGTTTTAAAGGTAGTGAAACACAATCAGTCACCGTCTCGTTTGCCGAGCATAAGTTTCCTATTTTAAGTGTGTATTCGAGTAACGAGCTGTAATTATTATTAGTGCGATCATGCTGCCTTAGGTTCTTGTTTTAAAGTTAAGGAATTACTATGAAATTTGAAGATGCGCAACAAAATATGAACCTCGCATATTTTGGTGGTGGAACGGGCGTATTAGTGTCTGGCTTGGTTTGGTGTATAGCTGGCTTTGTCGCACTACTGCATTCAAATCAAGTAAGTATGCTTACTTTGTTTTTTGGTGGCATGTTTATACATCCTTTAGCCATATTACTTTCAAAAGCGCTTAAACGCTCTGGCAATCACGACCCTAAAAACCCATTAGGTAAATTGGCCTTAGAAAGCACTATTATTTTATTTGTTGGTTTGTTTTTAGCGTTTTACGTAGCAAAACTTCAAGCTGAATGGTTTTATCCAATAATGCTGATGATAATTGGTGTTCGTTATTTAATTTTTAACACCTTATATGGCATGAAAATCTATTGGATTTTGGGTGCTTTGCTTATGTTTTTTGGCATGTTATGTATTATATTAAATGCCAATTTTGTAATTGGCGCATTTATTGGCGGGATAACCGAAATACTATTTGCGCTAGTGATATTTGCCCAATCGAAAGGGCTGGTTTTAAAAACTGAATAACAAGCGGTCATAATGGTAAAAGTAGTGTGCTGTTGGCGGTGTTTGTCAAACTAGTTGTCGCGATCACTTCGTTATGCACTCTCCACTTTAACGGTTTCACGTTCAGGGTTTAGGTGCACTTCTTCTGGTAAATCACATTGCAAAAACGCCAGTAGATAAACCTTTTCAAAAATTTGCTTGGGAAAAGTAGTCTTTATTATAGCTAATTAATATTAGCTATAATTTTTTGGTTTTTTAGGCGCTTTGGAGCGACTGTGGATTAGCTTCCTAAGGCGGAAATGGGCATAAAGCGACTTGAAAATTCATCTCTAAATGAGTAGCCAGACCTATGATTTAATTCAAATGATACTATTTTAAAATTACACAAGTATCGTTTTTCTCTAGCCAAGTTCTAGTATTAAATTACGGAGCTTATCAGCTAGATCAGGTGACTTAATTAAAGCACCATGACAAGGAAGTAAAATTTTAGGCGGTGAAATTTCAATAAGTTGCATTACCGCGCTGGCAAAGACTTTTCGATCTTTAATACCAAAATTAGGAAATACTTTAACCATTTTTACAATGTCACATATTGGGCCTTCAGTATGTTTTTGGCCCGAAAAGGCATCCACAACATGCCAAATATAGCCAATCTGCGCTGACTCTATAAGCCAAACCTCACCATTTTTCAAACCACTGGGTTCTTCTAGGGTAAGTCCTTCTGGTAGTGCATTGGCTAGCGATGATAATTCTTTGAACGTTAGCCCTGTCCTGTCAGTCAAGCGTGCATGAGCACTCTCAGATGCCACTAAATGAGCTTTTGGGGTAGGCTTTTGAGTATTCTATCAAACCAGCATTATGGTAGGTATAGGGGCGAGTAGATATTGGACTTCGCCTAATTCGATTAGGCTATCTTTAGCCTCTTCACTGAGGCCTGACACTGGACTATATAAACAAACGCCACCTGTTCTCAGTTTAATAGCCGTGCATCTAAGGCTATTTTTGGTGGCGGTATATAATGTAGCAGAGCCATCAACTGCTTCAAACGTGGATAATTTAGCTGCCATCGGTACTTTCTTTGTCGTGGTCAAATTATAGTGTCAAATTATAGCGGTCAAATAAATCTGCTCATGGTTCCGTAGTCTACCCAATATAACGCTTAAGCATTTTTTCTATTTGACCACTAGCCCTATAATTAGTGTTTATTTAATAACTTTTTTATACCAATCGACAATACCTTCACCAATTTCGTGTGGATGCGACTCTTGTAGATAATGCTTTCCTTCACCTAAATCTACTGCAGTAATATTTTTCCACGTTTCAGCGATATGCTCACCTAATTCTCGATTAATAATTAGTCCTGGCTCTGCATAAAATAACAACTTAGGCACATCTGAATTTTTGTGGTATTCATTATATGAATTAACAATGTCAGTGGTAAATTTTGGGACGCCATCAAACGAAATTTGACCAGGCCACATAAGCAGTGGTTTACGGCTCTTTTCTTCCAAATAAGGCGCTCGGTAATGGTCCATTTCTTCTTGAGTTAATTCTCTGCCCGCCATCATGGGTAGCATAGCCTCAATAAAGAAGTTGTTTTTAACAATCATTTCATGCCCTTCTGCAGGGTCACGAAATTTTTTAAATAATGTTTCTGTCTCTTTAGTCGTATTTTTCCAATAAGAAACTTGAGACATAGCTTCAAAAAAAACAATCCCTTTTATATTTTCTCTATGCTGATTGGCATAGTTAAAACCTAAAGCAGAACCCCAATCTTGAATGACTATAATGATATTTTTTAAGGCTAACTTTTCAATAAACGCATCTAAATAGGTAATATGGTCTTCAAATGTATAGTCTATATCGGGCT
The DNA here is from genome assembly GCF_015864475.1 of Pseudoalteromonas sp. SWXJZ10B. Taxonomy (NCBI): domain Bacteria; kingdom Pseudomonadati; phylum Pseudomonadota; class Gammaproteobacteria; order Alteromonadales; family Pseudoalteromonadaceae; genus Pseudoalteromonas; species Pseudoalteromonas sp. SWXJZ10B. Next base: position 22,520 of record NZ_JADYXD010000022.1, on the reverse strand, counting down.
TGTCAGACTTACCCATTCCAATAAGATCGGGAACAACTACACGACCTAACGGACTTACATGCGGAATGATGTTTCGCCATAAATAACTTGATGTAGGGTTTCCGTGTATGAGTAAAAAAGTATCTTTAGAACTTTTGTCTCCTTCATCGACATAATGCATTTTAGAATCTAATACAGCTTGAAATTTAGATTCAAAAGGAAACGCTGCTGATATTGGTTTGTTGTTTGACATATTTATTCCTTTTTAAATGTTTAAATTGAATTTTTGCGATTTAAAACTCTTGCTGCTTTTCTAATTTGCTTCAGTTTTTCCCGTTTTGTTTTATCCCATTTTTCTGTACCTGCACTATATCCATAAGCACATATTTTAGTTGCGTTTTCAAATAGAAATTCTTCCTGCTCTTTAGGGTATATATTTCCTATTTCTCTAAGTGTCCAACCCACTCCTTTTTCAACATAATAAGCGTGGTCAGAAATTAAAGGTGCTACCAAATCTATAAGTACTTGAAAAGGTAAATAGTGTTTTCTATGAGCGCTGTAATAAAGTAAACCCACTATGCTTTGTCTTCTATGCCATGGGTTTGTAGACGTATTCCATTTTTTATACGTTGGCAAAATTAATGCTGCATCATATTCTACTAATTGAGCATATATTTTTGAAATGCCATCGCTTGTTTCCCATCGATTAATTTTGTCTTGCCATAATTTAATCGTTGGCCAAGCGGCCAGCATTTCATCTTTGTTTTTAATATGCTCCTCCAAGAAATACAAACAAAACATTTCAGCTCTATACACTTTGGTGTTCGTCCAGATATAACTCCATATCGCTAGTTGTTCATAAAAAGACATGTGTTTAAAAGAAAAACCTCTTTCAAAAGCTTTTCTTTGTAAAGGAACGGTTTCACCTGCTTTAGAAGTGATTGTTTCTATTTCTTGAAGGTAGTTTTGCATATTATTTAAAACTCTAATATTAATAGCTTCTTTCGCTAATATATTATTTTATAGTGGTTAGCGAATCGTTGGTTATAAATTAATTGCTAGCGGTTAATGCCGAGCTAATTACTTCATTACCATGATAAAGTTCAAATATCTGGTTACTGACTTCGTCACGATTAATGTAATACTCTATTGATTTAGCGACATCTTCTCTGCTAATGAATAAATCATTCGTAGAAGTCGAACGCGTGGTTGTTATGAGCCCGTTGCCTTTATCATTAGTAAGGAGTCCCGGTCTAAGAATGGTGTAATTTAGGCCACTGGATAATAGGTACTGATCGGCAAAATACTTTGCCACCAAATAGGGTTTTATTTCTGATTCAAATTCGTCAGGGTCTTGTGCGCCTAAACCACTTACCATTACAAAATGTTGTATACCTTCCTTTAAAGAATAATCAACTGCTTTTTTTGCTGCCCATAAATCTATTAGAAGTGTTTTATCGTCGCCTGTATTACCGCCAGAACCTGCACTAAATACTACTTTATCGCAGTCCTTAAAAGCGTGTTCAAAATCAGTTTCAAGATCGCCAACAACAGCCTCTACACCCATATTTTCTAACTTCTCAGCTTGTTGTTTGCTACGAACCATTGCGAGCACTGGGCGATCCTGATTGTGAAGCAACTCAACCACTATTTTACCAATCTGGCCATTAGCGCCAATAATGAGTGTTTTTTTCATTTTTTATACCTTTTAAAGCAACTGTTTCACGTTGACCTGCCAAACAAAATACAAAAAAGGCAGGATCAACTCACATTAGATTAGAAGTCTTGAATTGTTGGTCTGATAATAATTTCGTTAATATCGACATCATCTGGTTGTTCAATCGCATAGGCGACAGCTTTAGCAATAGATAACGCTGGAATAGCGACTTTATAAATATCTTGAACAAATTGAGAGGTGGCTTCATCCGAACTACCGAATTTTAATTCAGAATCAATTAAGCCAGGTGATAATAGCGTTGTACGTATATTGCCACCCACTTCCGCTCTCAATCCTTCTGTTATCGCTTTAACCGCAAATTTTGTACCGCTATAGACAGCCGAACCCGGTGAAACTTTATGTGCAGCAACGGAAGCGAGATTAATAAAGTGACCACTATTTTGTTTGGTAAACACGGGAAGTGCAGCGGCGATACCGTAAAGTACCCCTTTGATATTAATGTCGACCATGCGATCCCATTCATCAACCTTAACCTCAGCCATCGGAGCAATTGACATCAAGCCGGCATTATTGACCATGACATCTAAGCGTCCAAAAGTCTCAATCGCCTTGTCGACAAGCATTTTAACCTGATCGGATTTGGTGACATCCATCGTGACATATTCAGCTTCGCCACCCTCAGCACGAATATCATTTACGATAGCTGCTAGTTTTTCACTACGACGCGCACCCAATACGACTTTAGCACCTTTTTGAGCCAGAAAACGCGCAGTTGCTTCACCTAAACCACTGCTTGCACCCGTTATAACAATCACTTTATTTTCTATATTTGTATTCATTGGATATAGCCTATTTATTATTCATTTCTAAGTGAACAAGCGCTTTTTCTGCAATTTCAACACCGTATTCTTGAACAAAGTGTCCTGCTTCTGCAATTTTTAAGGGCTCAGGGCAGCCTTTAATAAAGCTTCTTAAGTACTCCATTGGGCCTTCGCCTAAAGCTGTATCTTTCATGCCTATCGCCATGAAACTTTGACCGTTCCAGTCTTTTGACCAAAACTCTCTTGCGCGTTTTCCGTGCTCAACACCATCCATCGTTGGCTCGACAGGCACCATGGCGGGAAAGCGTCTTACGCCTGCTTTATAGCTGTTATCTGGAAATGGCGCATCGTAAGCTATAACATCCATCACAGATACGGCTGGCCCTGCGTCACAGGCAAATAAACCACCGACTGGTATTTCAGGGGCATTTGCGCAGAAATCTCGCCACTGATAAAACCCTTCAGGGGCGGTTTCACCCACCGATATTGCCGTGTTCATAACAATCAAATTTTTGAATCGATCTTGCATATCCATTGGGATTGTTAACCCTAGAATTCCGCCCCAGTCTTGACAGACCAACGTAATATTTTTCAGATCAAGGCGTTCAATTAATCGCATTAAACTATCACGGTGAAAATCAAAGGTATAAACCGATTCATCAACGGGTTTATCTGAACGACCAAAGCCAAACAAATCAGGCGCAACAACACGATGACCAGCGCCCGTAAATATAGGAAGCATTTTTCTATATAAGTAGCTCCATGAAGGCTCACCGTGTAAACATAAAAAAGTGTTTTCAGATGAGGAATCACCCTCGTCGATGTAGGCCATGCGTAAAGACTCAAAACCAGCTAAATCATCAATGTAGTTAGGTTGGTAAGGAAAGGCCGGTAATACAGAGAATCTTTCTTCTGGTGTTCTTAATGCTTTAATCGTCATAATATTTCTCCTGAAAAGTAGTTTATTTAAGTTAATGTTATCAATGCTAAAATTATTAATTTATAAGTTACTGAGTTTTGCCTAAAAATAGGGATTTAAAGGGCTGCTCGGATGCTCGCATACTGCCAATGATGTAAACAAAGGCGGTAATAAGATCCATGACAGAAATATAGACAAAGATCTTTGGTGCCAAGCCTAATGAAGCGGCATATGTAACAATGATAAAGCCGACCATTCTTACCAATCCGTTCCAAACAATAAGAGGGGCACGGGTTTTAATGTCTGAAGTAGCCCAAAGTAACGCAGCGCCCATAAGCATAAAAGATACGCCCAATACCACCGTGATAATTAACGTGTCTGCTTGAGGTGCCATCAGCGCTGAAATAATCATGCCTAGTGCGATTGGAAAGTTGAATAGAGCAGTAATTTGTACGAATTTTTTAAACATTTTTAGTTCACTTATTTTATACTTATGAAGCGATCGCTTCAGAATTGAGTTAATTGTGAAGCGATCACTTTGTAATGTCAATAGGGCGAATTGACATTTTGAAGTGACTGCTTCAAAATAGAGTTAATTAATATTATTTTTAAGGGCCACAGAGTGAAAGCAGGACGAAAAAGAGCGTTTGATAAAGAAGTCGTTTTAGATAAAGCGATGCGGTTATTTTGGGCCAATGGGTTCTCGGGTACTTCTGTTGCTAATCTTTCTTCTGAACTTGGCATTAATACGTCGAGTTTGTACGGAACGTTTGTCAATAAAGAGCAATTGTTCAAAGATGCTTTGGCACATTATCAAAAACAATATGTAGAAGTTAACTACAGACACCTAGTAGAGCCCTCAGATGCAACATTAAAAGCGCGGTTACAAGCTTGTTTCTATGGACTTATTGAGCTATTCACCAGCGATGAAACGCCCCGTGGATGTTTGCTTGTAAAGAGTGTTAATGAATCAGATAGTGTTGCGTTTCCAGAAGATGCGGTTGTTTATATGAAGAAATTAGGAACAGAAACTCAGCAAACATTGACAGGTTTATTCGCGTCTGGCATTGCGAAGACGGATATGCCCCAAGGCCAAACAGCTCAAAAACTGACTAACTATCTTTTATCAGTAAGTTATGGGCTGGCTGTTCAAGCAAAAGTAGGTCTGGTTGAAGATGAATTAAAGTCAGTCCTTGATCATGCTTTGAATTCTATTTTTGGTTACTCTTAGTTCAATAATTTAGATTGTTGCATGCATTACAGAATCTATCTTTTAATTAGCCATAAAAAATCAGAATAGACACGATATTTATGAATAACACATTAAAATTTAAGCAATTTATCGTCGTTATGTTACTAACGAGTATTTGGATCCACGTTGCCGAGGTAGCAAGAGCTATTTTAGTCGCGTTTCCTATGATGGAGGCCTTCTATGCCGGAAAGTTAGTCGTTGGACCAATGGCTGTCAGTAATGCATTGATATGGGGAATATGGGACACGATACTGGCGAGTACCTTGGTATTTATTTACTGGTTGTGCGCTCAAAGCTTTGGTCAGAATGTAAAATCGATCGTTATATCAGCCACTGTTACTTGCATGGCAACGCTGGGTGTTTTTTGGATAGGGTCTGTAAACTCAGGATTAGGAACGTGGGAAATGGCAGTTACTTTGGTCCCAATCGCATGGTTTGAAATGCTTATTGGCGTATTTTTAGCCAGTAGGTTATATGCGCGTTATCGCTAAAATATAAAGCGAGCTCATATATTTATAAGTCCATATAATGGGCTCTATAGCCAATAGACTATACAAACGAAGATCGACAATATGAACTATAAAGAATTTAATGATTTCTGTCGCGCATTAGAAGCAACCTCATATGTGGTCCAATGGCATAACTCTCATGTATGGAAAGTCGGCGGAAAGGTTTTTGCTATCGGCGGATTGGGAGGAGGGTTGGGAGGAGGTGATAAACCAGCCTTTATTTTTAAAACATCTGAACTGAATTTTCATTTTCTCAGTGAAATACCTGGCTATAAGCCTGCACCGTATTTTGCTTCTCGTGGAATGAAATGGATACAACACTACGAAAGCAACGATGATACTGATAACGACTTATCATATTACCTTAAAGAGTCTTATCGGCTTGTTTCATTGGGCCTGACAAAGAAAAAACAAAAAGAGCTCGGTTTAAACCAAACCCCTTAAAATAGGTTTAGGTTTACACGTTGCACGGATACTCGTTAATTATCTCTTAGGAAAATATGATTAAAATTAAACACCCTCAAGAGCTAGCGCGTTTACGCCGCCTTGCCCTGTCAGCACAAGGTTTGCTACAAACACAAGCTTTTGGCAGTGGTTTGGCTGGTGCGTGTAATGCAATTAACCATATTGGTTACGTACAGATTGATGCTATTTCGGTGGTAGAGCGTGCTCATCATCATATTCTTAACTCTAGAGTACCTAATTTCAAACCCGCTATGACCAATCAGTTATTACTCAATAAAGACATTTTTGAGTACTGGTCTCACGCTGCCGCTTTTTTACCGATTAAAGATTTTCGCTTCTCATTACCTTACAAACACGCGATTAAAAATGGTCAAATTCATTGGCATAAAGAGCGTGATAGCAAGCTGATGCAAGAATTATTAACTCGCATACGTATCGACGGTCCGTTGCGATCTCGAGATTTAGAGTCAAATGCTACAAAGCGTGCAGGTTGGTGGGATTGGAAACCTGCGAAAAAGGCACTTGAACAGTTGTATATGGAAGGTGACCTGATGGTTAGTAACCGAGAAGGTTTCCAAAAAACGTATGATCTAACTGAACGGGTATTACCTTCTGAGGTAAACTTAAAAATGCCCAGTATGGATGAGTTGGCCACGCACATTGTCGATCAACAGTTCCGCTGCTTGGGGGTTACCTCACTTAAAGGCTTGACTTATTTACGTCGAGATAACGAATTGCGCAACGCAGTGAAAAACTTGGTAGATGAACGATTAGTGCAAAACATTTTACAACAAGTGCAAATGAGTAGCGGTGAAATATTGTTAGTGGAAACCGAGGCGATTGAACGGCCCCTTCCCCGTCTGAATAACCGAATGTTGATCCTTTCGCCATTCGATAATAGTGTCATTCAACGTGATCGGCTCAAGTTGCTTTTTCAATATAACTATCAACTAGAATGTTATGTTCCTGCAGTGAAACGACAGTATGGTTACTTTTGCTTACCGCTACTTTATCGCGGTGAATTTGTTGGTCGTATGGATTGTAAAGTGCATAGAAAAACATCTCATTTAGAGATTAAATCACTACATTTTGAGCAACATAACTTTGAGCAGCATAACTTTGATCAAGCGTCAGTCATTACTGCCTTTGTAGACGCCATTATACCATTTTGTAGTTTTCAGAAATGTGACTCCGTTTCTTTAATTGAAGTCTACCCGAAACCGTTAAATGAAAAGTTACAAAGTGCATTAAAATCTATTATTAACGTTAATATAGGTCCCATAATATGAGTGCGCTGTTTGTCCTTGTTGTAAATCAACGTCTATCAAGGTTATAAGTGCAGTAACACTTTGTTCGTTTGACTCATTTACACTTTTAATCAAGCAGTGATAATGGGGTCGCGTCTTGCCTTTTGCCACTTTCAGTTTATGGCACTTTCTGGCCACTCGACAACATAAACGCGGTAAGTCGTGTTGTTGCTAGTCAATTCATCATTTTTGTCGGATGACGTAGCTTCGCCACTTATCCGACCTACGTCAAAAGGTAGGTTGGTTAAGCCGAAGGCGCCACCCAACAGAGTTTCAGATTTACGCCTTGAAGGTTCGCTATTGGCACTCTCTATTCACTCGACAACATAAAATATTGATAATAATTGGCCAGGTGTTTTACTGTGTCGGATGGCGCTTCGCTTATCCGACCTACACTTGCACAAGCGGGTTATTCTTGGTTCACACACCTAACTCCTAAGCTATAAAACCTTTACTCAAAACTGATATTTTGCTTTAAAAAGTAATCTTCAATTTCATCAGTATTCGGCTTAAACGCTTTCCAGCGGCCAATTGCTTTATTGTTAAGTGGTTGGCGTACTTGCACCTTGCTTGCGGTAGAAACCGGTGCGGTGTTTAAGTGAAAGTCTATACACTGTTCTTGCCATTCGAGGTTACAAAAGCTCACTAAGTCTTTTATTTGCTGCTCGGGCTGTGCGACTAACTCTTCGTATTTTACTAATTTTATATTGCTGTGCAGGGCGCTAAAGTGCTGCATTAGTTTGTAAAAACGGCTGTAAAATTTAGCGGTGTCGAGTAAATCGAGCGAGTACGCGTAGTAGGGGTTATTAATGGTGAATAACTGGCGATAGTTGCCAATACAGGTGTCCATTGGGTCGCGCAGCATACAAATTATTTTGGCGTTTGGCAGTGCTTTGGTTATTAAGTCGATATAAAAAAAGTTAAACGGGAGTTTATCTATAAAGTGCTTATGGCTGCCTGTTATTACGCGTGTTGCGTTTAAATAGGTTGACCCAAGTTGATTAAAATCAAGCTCGTAGGCTTTACTGAGCGTTTGAGTGTCGAGCACGTGAGGTGTTTGTGTTTGGCTTAGCTTTTTAACGCTTAGGCCAAAGTCTTGTAATTCACCGGCTGATTGCACGTCGCTGTGGCTCGATAAAATACGCTCAACTAATGTGGTGCCAGAGCGGGGCATACCTAATACAAAAATAGGTTCGGCCGTTGGGTTACCCTGTGTTAGCGCTTGTGTGTGCTGTTCACTTAAGCGTTTAATATGTTCAAATAACTCAGTTGAGCTTTTATGATCAAACGGCTGCACAGCACGTTTTGCTACTTTACCTTGCTCTAACGCGTTAAAAGCCTCTGAATATTCACCAGTATCTTGATACTCTTTTGCGAGTGCATGGCCTATATGCAATTTTGCATCGGGGTGTGTTACTTGCTCAAACACGTTTTTTAAGCGTTCAATATGGTTGTTTTGCTTACTTACTTTAGTTAAATCACTTAATGCAAAATGACTTTGATGATGCAGCGGGTTAAGCGCTATGGCATTTTCAAAAGCGTGTTGGGCTTTATCAAATAGCCCTAAAAACTTAGCGCTTACACCGTAGTTATAATAAAACGGGGATTGAGCTTTGTTAGCCGCTGTAGCCAGTTTAATAGCGCGCTCAAAGTAGTTAAGTGCGTGTTCGTGAATGCCTGCTTGAGTAAGTGCAACGCCAAGTGTGTCGGCATCAAGGGCTTTAGTTATTTGTTTTAATGGCACCGATAGTGCGGTGTTTTTTGCTTTTTGTAATTCGCCAGTAAGTGCGTAACATTTAGCAAGTTGCGCGGTGTATTCAATACTTTGGCCAAGGGTAAGAGCTTTTTCGATGAGCTTTATTGCTTTGTGTATTTGCCCAACAGTTAAATTAACCATAGCTAACAAAAAATACCCATCAGCAAAGTCTGGTTTGAGTGTAACTAACTCCACTAGGGCTTTGTGTGCTTGCTCTATTTTACCTTGGTTTAGGGAGTGTATTGCGCTTTGATGAAGTTGCTTTAAATTTGGCTGCATGGTTTTGGTAATTATTATTTTGTAAAAGAAAATAAAAAGGCTCAAATAAATTTGAGCCTTAAAACATTGTTTAAAAATTACTATAAATTATATTTCAAATTTGTAGTTAAATTTAACACCTACCGTAAGCGGGCGATTAATGTAATGGCCGTAGTTACGTTGTATGTCGGCGCCATTAGCTGATGTTATATCTGCATCTGAGCGACGAACGGATGTAACCGCGTATTTGTTGAATAGGTTATCAACATATAGCGTAGTTGACCATGCATCAGCCGTTAATTTAGCTGATATATTACTCAAACTGTAACCTGGTAGTGTTTCGCCGTTATCACGAAGTCCTACTCTTGAAAGCACGTCGCTTTGCGCGGTTAAACCGTAGTTAATATCAAGCGTTTTGTCGTTAAACACGTCTGTTTGATAGTTTACACCCATCGAAAATTGGTTTTCAGGCGAACCTGGCAAACGGTCGCCGTCTTCTGCGCCACCGGTACCATCGGCATTAAACAAAAATGGTGCGTCTGATGTTAGTTCTGCTTTTGTGTAAGCGTACGTAGCGTAAACCGAAAACGAGTCAGATAAAATAGCGCGGGTTGAAATTTCTACCCCTTTTGCATTAGCGCTACCTGCGTTTGAAAGGTACGTTAATTGACCTATATCTGTAGCGCCCGTAATTTGTGCATCATCCCAATCTACGTTAAATAACGCGGCGTTAAAGTGTAGTTGGCTTCTAAACCATGTACTTTTAAAGCCTAGCTCGTAGTTTGTTGTGGTGTCGGCTTCATACAATAATTCGTCAGGTTTACCACAACCTGTTTGTTGATCCTCAATAATTGGATCAGGGCAAGACACTAACCCATTTGAGCCGCCAATTCTAAAGCCTTCACTTACTGTTACATAACCCATTACTGAGTCAGTGAACTGGTATTTAGCATTAAATTTAAATAAGTTACCGTTATCGCCTGCTTCGTCTTTTTCGTATGCAACGGTGGTTACATCAGGATCTACTCCACCATACAATGTATTTGCTAGCGGGAAGTCAAAAGCCGCTTGCGACTCTATATCGTATTTGTAAAAACGGGCACCAATGGTCACATCTAATTTGTCGGTAACTTGGTAGCCAACTTCACCAAATAGTGCAGACTCAGTGACGGTACTTTTTGTAAGCTCTAAGTATTCTAATGAGTCAGGTCTTAGCTGCTCGCCACCAAAGTTATCGATAGCGAATTGGTCAAACCCAGGCGTAAACTCTCGGCTTGACGCTTCGGTTTCTGTTTTGTTGTAAAAGCCACCCACAATCCAGTTAAAGTCGCTGTCGCCTTGCGACACTAAGCGAATTTCTTGAGTGAAGGTATCTTCTTCGTCAATTTCACGGGTAAACGTTGAAAACGAAGGAAACTCTTCATAACCGTAATCAAGACGAATAAGTAAGTCTGTTTGGTCGCGTTGGCCGTCGGCATCAAAGCTCGAAATACCGGTTGCTGATACGAGCTCTGCAAAACCTAGGTCGGCTTTTAGTTCAAGGCTTAGTAATTGATCTTTTTTCTCGCGAGGCTCTTCAAAGCGATAAGCCGATTCGTATTTACCTATTACGTCGCTTAAGCCGTTGTTTGCATTAAGGCTGTTGTAATGAACAATCGAGCGACCTTCGCTGTCTTGGTTTTGGTAAAAGTAGTTAAGCGTACCTTCAAACGATTCATTTGGTTTAAAGCGAACAGAAATACGACCAGTAGTGGTGGTTTCGCCGTTGGCGTCTTTTACATTTTTAAGGTTGTTATTAACTGCTGAGCTATCGCTCCAATCTGGATCTGGCAACGATACGCCTGGCTCGCGTACTACGTAACCGTAATCGATAAAACCTGGATCTTCATATACGTTTAAGCTGGCGCGTACTGCTAATTTATCTTCGATAATAGGAAGGTTAAATATAAAACCGCCTTCGCCACCTAAAGAGTCACTTTCTTTTGTTTGAAATAGGTCGCCGTATACTTCAAGCGATGTAAAATCAAGCTCAGGCTGTTTAAGCATGTAGCGAATTGCACCGCCTAATGTGCCTGCACCATAAAGGGTGCCTTGTGGCCCAATTAATACTTCAACACGCTCAATATCTACTAGGCGCATATCTACCGAAACAGGAATTTCGTTAATGTAAGTAGATACTGTGCCGCCATCTGATGATGGACCAGATGAATTAGTATTTAAACCACGAACAATAATAGGCGAGCCTGAGCGGCCACCTTGATCAGTAATTGTTAAACCAGGTACCCAGCGTGCTACATCCGCAAGCTCATTGATATTTTGATCTTTCATAATATCTGCATCAAGGGCTGTAATATTTAGCGGTGCATTTTGCACAGAGCCGCTGCGCCTTGTTGCTGTAACTTCGATTACTTCGAGTGATTTGTTTTTAGCTGCAACTTCTTCTTGAGCAAGTGCGGCATTAGGCAATAAAAATACGCTAGAAACAGCGCTCGAAATAGCCAAGGTTAACAAGCTTGGTTTAAACATAAAAAGTGATCCCCAGTTCAAATGTTTTACATTAGTAAATTAAGTTAAGCAGTTTATCAGGGAGTGAAGTAGCTTGGAATATCTAAATTGAATTTTAATTCACTTTTGTAGAATAAATATGGTTTGTATGTGGGGTTTTTATTTAGTTAATAGGCAATATAAGCAATAGCTTAGTGCTATTAGGTACAGTTAGGTTAAAAATCACACCCTTGTTTAAAGGTAAATAGTCATTCATTTTTTAAAGATGGCTTTATGACGCGCTCGTTAAACAAATTATTACATTAAAATTGATAGTTTATAATGTCATTAGTTATGCTTTTATCAGCACTATTAAAGTGTGTTTTTATCCCCATTAAGAGTGGTAGTCGTATTTATAAGTAACTGTGTAAGTTATTGAGTGAGCGTGTTTGATTGCCGCTTCGTATACTCTTTTTTGTTTTGTCCGCACTTTTTTGTGCGTGTTTTTAAGGATTAACAATGAGCCAACTATTTTCGCCTTTATCACTTGGGCAAGTAACGTTAGATAACCGTATTATTATTGCACCCATGTGCCAGTACTCAGCAAACAATGGCGCTGCTAGCGATTGGCACACTATTCATTTGGGCCAATTGAGTTTGAGTGGTGCAGGATTGCTAATTTTAGAAGCAACAGCAGTAAACCCAGAAGGGCGTATTAGCTACGGCGATTTAGGGCTTTGGAATAACGAAACCCAGCAAGCCCTGGGCAAAAGCCTAAAAGCAGTAAGACAATATAGCCCTATGCCTATTGGTATTCAGTTGGCGCATGCTGGGCGCAAAGCATCAACTGAAAAACCATGGGACGGTGGCGATGCTATTGCACCTGATGACGTTAATGGCTGGCAAACGCTTGCACCTTCGGCAGTTGCGTACGACGATAAAAGCCCAGTACCAAAAGCAATGAGCCAAGACGACATAGACTCATTAATTAAAGACTTTGTAAGTGCAGCCAAACGCGCTGATGAACTCGGCCTTGATTTAATCGAGTTACATGGTGCGCACGGTTACTTGTTACATCAATTTTTGTCGCCACTTTCAAATAAGCGCGATGACAACTACGGTGGCAGCTTAGAAAACAGAATGCGTTTATTGCTTGACGTGTTTAAAGCGGTACGCGCGGTATTCCCTAGTGAAAAAGCGGTAGGTGTGCGTATTTCGGCAACCGATTGGGTTGAAGGTGGCTGGGATTTAGAGCAATCGATAGTGCTTAGTAAAGCGCTTGATGAACTCGGCTGTGATTTTATTCATGTAAGTACGGCGGGTTTAAGCCCTGAGCAACAAATACCAGTAAAACCTAATTTTCAGGTACCGTTTGCAACCGCTATAAAAGACGTTGTTAAAATGCCTGTAATAGCCGTGGGTTTAATCACTGAGGCGCAACAAGCTGAAGATATTATTAATGAGCAGCAAGCCGATGGCGTAGCACTTGCGCGTGGTATTTTATATAATCCGCACTGGCCGTGGCATGCAGCTGCAGAGCTTGGCGCTACAGTAACTGCACCTAAACAGTATTTACGCTCAAGCCCACATGGGCAGCCATCGCCAATAAAGTAAAGTTTAGTTTTTTGTAAAAACCCAACCCGCGTTTGCTGGTTGGGTTTTATTATTTTTATAAAGTAGAGACACACATGACTCAAACAGGCGTTTCACCACAACCACTTAGCAATACACTCGTCACTATTATTGCTTTGTGTTGTGGCCTTATTGTTGCCAATATTTACTACGCTCAACCTATTATTGAGTTACTAGCACCAGAGGTGGGATTAAGCTCGCATAGTGCCAGCCTTATCGTATCGCTTACACAAATAGGTTATGCCTTAGGTTTGTTTTTTTTAGTGCCTTTAGCTGACTTAATAGAAAACAAACGCTTAATGCTTATAACGCTCGCTGTGTCGTTTTTGAGTTTAATAGGCACAGCACTGGCTGACTCACCTAATGTAATGCTTATTTTATGTTTGATGATAGGTATAAGCTCGGTGTCTGTTCAGGTGCTTATTCCACTTGCTGCGCACCTATCGTCTGACGAGAAGCGCGGGCAGGTGCTTGGCAATATTATGGCGGGTCTCCTGCTAGGTATTTTGCTGGCAAGACCTATATCGAGCTTAATAGCCGATCACTTTGGTTGGCGCGCTGTATTTTACTTTGCAGCAGGGTGTATGGTGTTTATTGCGAGTGTAATTTACTTTGCTATTCCAAGTAGGCAGCCTACTCATAAAACCACGTACTTTAAGTTATTAAAATCGCTTAAACAGTTAATGATAAGCCAACCAGTGCTGCGCCAACGCTCTCTTTTTCAAGCGTTAATGTTTGCATCATTTAGCTTGTTTTGGACGAGCGTGCCGATAGTGCTTGCGCGTGAGTATGGTTTATCGCAATCAGAAATAGCACTGTTTGCACTTGTCGGTGCGGCAGGTGCTATAGCAGCCCCTATTGTTGGGCGTTTGGCCGACAAAGGCTATACACATCAGGTCTCTTTACTTGCAAAAGTTATAGCAGCTGGTTGCTTTTTACCCAGTTTGTTTGATTTACCTTACGGGATAGTAATTTTAGCGTTAACGGGTGTGTTTATTGATTTTGCTGTGCAAGCCAATATGGTACTTGGGCAACGCGCAGTTTACGCACTAGAGCCACAAAGCCGAGCACGTTTAAACGCTATTTACATGACCAGTATATTTGTAGGTGGTGCAGTGGGGTCGCTTATTGCCAGCCCGTTATATGAAGCAGGTGGTTGGACAGGTATTGCCCTGGTTGCTACGGGTATGCCGCTTATTTCGTTGATTGGGTATTTGGTTACAACTAACAAGCAAAGTAAGGCTGTAAGCTAATTACGTTGCTACAAAAAAGCCACTGCTTACGCGGTGGCTTTATTTTTTAGAATTAGTCGATTACAGTTTTTATTTAAGCAACCTGTTTTTTTGCGTTTGAAAACGAGCTACCAACAGATGCAACTCTCACAAGTAAAATAGCTAGCCACTGCCATAAAGTAAGTAACTCACTTAAAATAATAAACCCTGCGAGCGAAGCAATTGCAGGCTCTAAGCTCATCATTACGCTAAACCCTTGCGAGGGCATGTTACGTAGTGCAACCATTTCAAGAGTATAAGGTAATGCGCTTGATAAAATAGCAATACCAATACCCAGAGGAATAATTTCCCATGAAAACGCGGCACTTTGCATAATACCGCCGTAAGGTACAAGTACAATTGCTGCAACAGTCATACCCAATGCAACAGTGGCTCCACCAGAGCTTTGCGTACCCGTTTTTTTACCAAATAATATATAACCTGCCCAACATGCACCAGCACCAAGCGCAAGCGCTACACCCAATGGATCAAGGCTGTCTTGGCCGCTCATATCAGGAAGCAGAAGCAAAATACCGGCAATAGCACAGGCAACCCAAAATAAGTCACGTTTACGGCGCGATGAAAACAAGGCAACAGCAAGCGGGCCTGTAAATTCAAGCGCTACACCAATACCTAGCGGAATAAGTTCAATGGCGTAATAAAACAAAATGTTCATGCCGCCTAAACTTAAACCATACACAATTATAGGAATACGATTACCAGAAGTAGGTAAGTGTTTCCAAGGTTTAAACACTAAGCAAAGTATAAAGGCAGAAAAACCAAGCCTAAGGGCAGTTGTACCTTCAGGGCCAACAATAGGAAAAAGCTGCTTTGCAAATGACGCGCCCGTTTGAATGGTCATCATAGCAAGCAGTACACACACTATAGCCAGTAAATAACTTTTTGAAGATGCTTGCATTTTTATCCTTGAGTTGAGTAACTCTATCAATTGTATAAATAACCAGAGTTCGGGTTAAATAGTCATGCAGGTGAGTGTAATAACTAAACCCGCTCGATATTAATGGCGGCATAGTATCTTTTTTTAAATTTATAGGTAAGTGTTTGCGACCAAAAATAGCGCAATTAAAAGTATATTAATAGGGCGAGTAAATAAAGTAAGCGATAAAGTTAGCAAACAGGCGCTTGCTAACTTTAATAAGTTGGTTAAAAGGCCTTAGTGGGCTCTTTTATTAACTAAGCCGTCAAGCGAGTAAAGGCCTCGTTTTTCATCATTTTTGCGTTTAATTTCTTCAAGTGCGCGCGATTCTACGGCATCAAATAAAGCATTAATTAAGCGGTTAAAATGTTTGTGCATTGCGGTGCGCGCTGCATTTGCATCATGCGACTTTAGGGCTGTATAAATAGCGGTGTGTTCGTCCATAACGCACTCGTTATTGTTTTTACACACACTGCCATAGTCAGCAACAATTTGTGGGTTTGTTAAACGTAAATCCCACAAGTTAGACACTGCAAATTCAAGTGCTTTATTGCGCGTTGCTCTAGCTATAATTTCATGAAACTCACGGTCGGCTTGCTCAACATAAAGGCCTTTTTCCATGGCAATTAATGTTTTATTTAGTTGCTCTAGTTCTTCTTCTGTAATGCTTTGAGCAGCTAAAGCGGCAATTTCGCCTTCAATTAATGCGCGAGCTTGAGTAAGTTCAAATGCACTGATCTCTTTTGATTTTATAGATGCATTTTTTTGTTCTACTACGTAAACACCAGAGCCGGTTTTAACTTCAACTCGGCCACGTACTTCTAATGCGATAATAGCTTCTCTAATGGTAGGGCGACTTACATCAAACATTTCTGCAAGTTCACGTTCAGGTGGTAAACGACTCCCAGCAGAAAATTCGCCTTGATTTATTAAAGACTCAATTTTATCAACTATGCGCCAAAATAAGCGACGATTACCCATACTTTACCTTCATTACCTTAAGGAATAGTGGCCTCTGGGGCCTAAAAGTCAAAACCAACTGTGAATACCAGAGGTTACCTCAAAATTCACTATTATGTCAAAATTCTAACGCGATGTTATGGTTAAAAACCACTATACACCAATGGTTGCATTCTTGTATTACCAATTTAGTTTAAAATAATGCAATTGGCCAGCTTGATTGGTAATGTTTTTATGTGTTAGGTTAGTTTTAAGGTTATCAGATAATAAATATTGGTAATAAGTCAGTTTAAGTTGTTGGTGTTAAATTTGTTGCGGAAGTATTTTTATTTCTAAGACATCTTATTTGATTGCCCATGGATGGGGATCGTTATTTTTTAAACGTTTTTATAAAGGTGTGTAGTTGTACGAAAGCTTAAATAGCTTTTTTATGGGCGTTAACTGTCGTTGGTTAACGCCCATATTTTATTTAATTAGTCGTTAGGGTACACAACCCCAAGTTGTTTGCGGGCTTCATCAAGTACGCTCATTACGTTACTGGCTAAAATATGTGTATTAACAGGTGACTCAAGGATATTTTGCTTCACTAATGCCATAAAGTGTTCAACTTCGTATTTCATAAAGTGCTCATCAAACGGCTGGGATATAACCTCTACGTCACCATTATTAGCAATAAATTCCACCTTTTTAAGTTGCGATACGGCTTCTATACGTATGCGTCCAAGCTCGCCTTGTATTTCGGTTATGTTGTCGCCTTGCGATATTTTAGAGTAACTAATAACGGCTTGTTTATCTGCGTAGTTTAGTAATACATCGCCCGCGCCATCTACACCTGTATCAAGTAATACGCCACTGGCACTTACGCTTTTTGGCGCTCCCCACAGTGCAATTAATAAATACAGTGGGTAAATACCTAAGTCGACCAATGCGCCATTAGCAAACTCAGGTAAAAATGTATTTGGGCGTTCGCCATTTTTGTAC
Organism: Pseudoalteromonas sp. SWXJZ10B; assembly: GCF_015864475.1. Classification (NCBI taxonomy): domain Bacteria; kingdom Pseudomonadati; phylum Pseudomonadota; class Gammaproteobacteria; order Alteromonadales; family Pseudoalteromonadaceae; genus Pseudoalteromonas; species Pseudoalteromonas sp. SWXJZ10B. The sequence goes on along the minus strand of NZ_JADYXD010000022.1, from coordinate 5,311 downwards.
TTATCGTAACGCGACGAATACTGACTGTACTGGCCAATATATTTACGTGGAGTGCCAATTTTTACCATTGCCTTTTGCAAAAGTGCAAAGTTTGGCAGGTGAGTGGTCATCATGGCTTCCATGTATAGGCGCTGATGTTTTTTTGCTGTAGTAATAATGCTTGCAAGTTCTTTAGAATTGGCTGCTGATGGTTTTTCGCCAAGGACATGTTTACCAGCTTGTAAACACATAACGGCATATTGTTTATGTAAGCTGTTAGGGGCGGCTATGTAGACAGCATCAACGTTTTGATCTTGGCATACTTGTTCGATTGAGGTAAAAATTTTTGCTTGTGTGTTTTGTGGGTGTTTGGCTAAAAATGTTTCGCCGCTTGATACAGCGCGCGAGCACACCCCGTATAAATTAAAATCGTTTAATGTATTTGCAGCGGCTAACAGTGTGTCGCTAATAAAATTGGTGCCAACAATAACCAAGTTCATGCTCACTCCCTAGCTTAAATAAAAAATAATAAGAGTGTTTAGTTTAACATTTTTTTAGTTCTATATGCTCGAGGTGAGCAACCAAACCAGCGCTTAACATTAACACTTAGCGTTGCTTGCTCCTGATACCCTAAAAGCTCAGATATGGTTGATATTGTAAATTGGTTTTGCGCTAAATAGTGTGCAGCTAAAGCGCGACGAGTGGCATCTTTAAGTTTTACAAAGCTCGTATTATGTTTGATAAGTTCTCGATGCAGAGTACGCGGGTGCATACCCAGCGCAGCTGAAATAGTTTGGTTACTACATTGATAAATAGGAAGCATAGGCCTAATTAATGCACTAACTTGGTTGGGGAATGGTTGTGTGTGTTCTTTGTTTTTTGCCAAGAAGCTTAGCGCTGCTTGTACTTTATTTAGTTCAGGGTGATCAAGCTCAAGAGTTAAATCACTTTTTGAGATTACAATGCCAGCGCTGTTGCGATGCTCTGTAACGTTACAACCAAAATAAGTGTTATAAGCACGAGTATTAGTACTTAATTTTTTTGGCAAAAATATAGTAATTGGTTTGCAGCGGTTATTGCTCAGCTTTTTAATAACAGCCAGTGCTAATCCAATGGTTAGCTCAATTACTTGGTTAATGTGCGGTAATGGTTTTAAATTAATTTCGAATGATAAAAACACGCTTTTATCACTCTCTAAAGGGTGCGAGTTTAAGCTAAGTGCAGGGCTGTGCAAGTAAAGGTATTTAATTACCCAATTAAGTGCATCACCTAAATTAGTACTGCTTTTGGCTGCTATTGCAATATGTCCTAAAATATCAAAATTTTGTCTACTTGCGAGCTTAAGGCCAAAACTAGAGCAATTGAACTCACAAGCACAGTATTCTAATAACTCAGCGTAATCTCGATAAGGCAAATAGTGGTTATCGAGATTTTTAAAGTCAACGTTATTAATATTACAGTTTTGCATTATTTGATGCGGATCGCCGCCAAATTCGCTAATTAGCGTGTCTATACCTTGTAATGACGTGGCTCTGATTAGGCTGCTCATGGTTAACCTCAAATAAAAGATGTCTAAAAATATCAAGTTTTGTTGAGTTTTTCTATGCACTATTACTGTTAAGGTCGTTTAACTCTTTTATTAAGGTACACCATGAACAATACAACATTTGATTACATTGTGATTGGCGCAGGTAGTGGTGGCTGCGTGATGGCATCGCGCTTGTCGGAGGATAAAAATGTAAGTGTGTGCTTAATTGAAGCAGGCGGCAGCGATAAAAGCGCATTTGTACAAATGCCAGCGGGTATAGCGGCAAGTGTGCCTTACGGTATTAATAGTTGGCATTACAATACAGTACCTCAAAAAGAGTTAAATAATCGGTGTGGATTTGTCCCGCGTGGCAAAGTGCTGGGTGGGTCGAGCTCTACCAATGCGATGGTTTATATTCGCGGTACTAAATACGATTACGACCAGTGGGCACAGCTTGGTAATACAGGCTGGGATTTTAATAGTCTACTCCCGTATTTTATTAAAGCTGAAAACAATAAAACCTTTATAAATAATGAGCTGCATGGCACTGATGGCCCCTTACATGTGCAAGATCTTAATAACCCAAGTGCAATTAACCAGTGTTTTTTAAACGGCTGTAAAGAGCAGGGCGTTAATTTAAGCGACGATATTAATGGTGCAGAGCAGCAAGGTGCACGGCTTTCACAAGTGACTCAACATAATGGCGAGCGTTGTAGCGCCGCTAAAGCGTATTTAACACCTAACTTAAATAGAGCTAACTTAACGGTACTGACTAAAAGTCACGTTAATAAAATTATAATTAATGATAAAACCGCCCAAGGTGTGCAAATAGAAAAAAACGGCAAAGTAATAGATTTACTTGCTAATAAAGAAGTGATTTTGAGCGCCGGTGCTATTAATTCACCGCAGGTATTAATGCTTTCGGGTATTGGCCCTAAAGCTCAGTTAAGCGCTCATAATATTAAAGCTCAACACGTACTAGAAGGTGTGGGTGCTAATTTACAAGATCACTTAACGGTAGTGCCACTTTATAAATCAAAAACAAACAAGGGTACATTCGGTATAAGCCCACTTGGTATTGCTAGCATTTTTAAAGGCTGCGTTAACTGGTTTAGTAAGCGAGAAGGGCGATTAACGAGTAATTTTGCAGAGTCGCATGCGTTTATTAAGTTATTTGAAAATTCACCTGCGCCCGATGTACAGCTAGAGTTTGTAATAGGGCTGGTGGACGATCATAGTCGTAAATTGCACGCTGGGCATGGTTACAGTATACACAGCAGTATTATGCGGCCTAAAAGCCGAGGAACTATTACATTAGCCGACAGCAACCCACGTAGTGCTCCACTTATTGACCCTAATTACTTAAGCCACTCAGATGACTTAGTTGCAATGCTTGCTGGCCTTAGAAAAACACTCACTATTATGCAAAGCAAAGCTTTTGATAACATACGCGGTAAAATGGTCTACCCGCTTGATATAAATAATGACGAGCAATTAATTGAGTTTATACGTCAAACTGCAGATACCGAATATCACCCAGTAGGGACATGTAAAATGGGGCAGGATCCAATGGCGGTAGTCGATACTAATTTGCGAGTACACGGGGTAAGTAACTTACGCGTAGTCGATGCGTCGATTATGCCTACCATTATTACCGGCAACACAAATGCACCGGTAATTGCGATTGCTGAAAAAGTGGCTGATTTAATTAAACACGAAAAGGTGTAATTAAATAAACTGTAGTAGGGCTATTAATTAGCTATAAAACTCATTTAGCCATTGTTGCCAATCGCTTTCAAGATGTAGCATTTGCTGATGCTTTTTAGCGTTTAGATGCTTGGTTTCGTCCTCGCTTGCCATATAAGGTCCAACGCGGCAAAGGGAGCAATGGTTAGGTGTTAAGTATGCAGGTTTGGTAAGACGTGAGCTTAACTCGCTAGTATGTGTATCAATACTTTTTGGGCTGAAAACGTAAGTTATGCCGCTGGTGTCTTTTACGTGTTTGTCGCGGTCAACATTACGAATTTTATAACCTTCAAAATGGCTAATATCAAATGGGATTTGGCCTAAATAATCAGCGTTTAAACCGTTATTTAAACTCCCCTCTATATTCCATTCTCGATAAGGTTTTACGTCTTTAGAGGTTATGTAACAAAGCATTGGGCCCTTTTTATCAAGCGCAAATTCGTTCGCGTATTTAATAAATTGGTGCAGTAAAGCGCGGTTAAGTACATTCATGCTGGTTTGGCGCGTGTTGTTTTCAAATGCTTCACGGCCAACAAACGCAGGTATAAGCGGAAACTGAAAAATAACCACGTCAAAGCTGTGCTGATTTGCACTTAGAGTTTGCCAACACGCAGGGTTTGTTACATCAAAGCTATTAAGTACGGCAACGTTTTGCGCTTTTAAATCGTTAAGCGCATTGTCTTGGTACTTTTGCTCAATAGTGATTGCATCATCGTAGGTAGAGGCCACTAATGTGTGCGGCTTTACGTTGTTATGTATGGCGCTCGAAAATGATAAGTCGCCATCGCCAACAGTGAGTATTCGCCAATCAGGATCTAAATACATAAATTAAAGCGGTTTAGTTGGTGTGTTATCAGCATCAGGCGTACTTTTTTGAGACTGTGCTGCAAGTAAACGATGAAACGCAAGTCTGGTTTTTAACCCTTCAATTGCGATTTGTTTAATAATAAGATTAAAGGTAATTAAAATAGCAAAGGCAATATGAATAGGGCCGTGGGTAAATCCTGCATCTGTATCGTACAGTGTTAAACCAAATAGCAAAAATAAGACGACTAAAAATATTTCGAGTAATTGACTTGAATAAAAGCTTAAACGACCTTCGCTTTTATGATCTTTTTTAATGCGTATAGCACAAAAAAATGGGATCACTTTGATTTTAAATGCCGCGTTTTTTTCTACGTAGTTTTCGCCAAGTTCATCAAGTTGTTGGCGTAATTGGTCAATCATGGTGTGTCCTCAAATAGCAGTGCGCGGATATTACCTTATTACCACGCAATATTTAAGTTTACAGCTGTTACTTAGGGTAAATACTCATACCAATAGTTAGGATGTGACAAACAAATACAACGGAGGTCAGCACAAAGCGCATTTTTTGATAATCTTTATGATAGGTTTTCCATTGTGGAGTGGCTTTTTCAAATATAAGTACTAACCAAAAACTAGCACCTAGCCACGCCAGTGCCCACTCTACAGGTAAAAATGATAAAAATGGAACTGGGATAACAGGTAATACCGCTTTAATTGCATTGCTATAGCTTTGCTCTCCGGCGCGCCACAAGTTACCTGCCATAAATGCTAAAATGGCGATACTGTAAAAAGTAAAAAATTCTAAGTTAACGCTGTTACTACCAAACACAAGCGGCCATGCCACGCAGCCTAAAAAAGGAAGTAGCCCTAGGTAGCCTAGTTGAATGTGATTAACAAATTTTTCCATAACAGTGTGCCTTGTGTTTGAACGTTTTTAAGCGCGGCTATTGTAGCAGTATTTTATAAGTAAAGTGGATTTACAATAAATGCGAGCTACTAAATAGTGTAGAGGTATTAATTGATTAAACGTTGTAGATAAAGCACTCGATCTTCATTGTTATTATTTCTTTAAATATAAAGTAATACAATATGTAGGGTAGGCTGATGATTAGCCTATTTTATTTTTACTGGGAGATGATACATATCGTTTTTATCAGATTAAAAAGCCTCTTAAAGCTGTCTCTTATACACAAATCCCTGCTAAGAAATTAGCGGGGATTTTTTTGAACTAAATCTCAATGTCATGATCAG
>NZ_JADYXD010000021.1:0-72867 GCF_015864475.1 Pseudoalteromonas sp. SWXJZ10B | reverse complement strand
TCGATAGCTCAGTCGGTAGAGCAGAGGATTGAAAATCCTCGTGTCCGTGGTTCGATTCCGCGTCGAGGCACCATTTATTGAGAAGCCTTGCTTATGCAAGGTTTTTTTATTTTAAGTGCTTTATAAAAGTTCTCAATTTTTAAAATTGAACGTGCCTTAGCACACAGTTTTGTGTGCCGACTTAGCTCAGCTGGTAGAGCAACTGACTTGTAATCAGTAGGTCAACCGTTCGACTCGGTTAGTCGGCACCATTTATTCAAAAGCCTCGCTTATAGCGAGGCTTTTTTGTTTTCAACTTGAGAATTAAAAATACCCATAGTTAAGAGCAAAGCAACTGACTTGTAATCAGTAGTCTGTATAAGTTATCCGTTCGACTTAGTTAGTCGGCACCATTTATTTAAAAGCCTCGCTTATAGCGAGGCTTTTTTGTTTTCAACTTGAGAATTAAAAATACCCATAGTTAAGAGCAAAGCAACTGACTTGTAATCAGTAGTCTGTATAAGTTACCCGCTCGAGTCGGTTAGTCGGCACCATTTATTCCAGTAACTTAAAGCAACTGACTTGTAATCAGTAGTCTGTATAAGTTATCCGTTCGACTCGGTTAGTCGGCACCATTTATTTAAAAGCCTCGCTTATAGCGGGGCTTTTCTGTTTCTATATGTCTAATACCAATCCGCAATAATACTTAATTAATTTGAGTAAGAAAATCTGCCGTTAACTGCGTTAAAAATTTCTGATATAAGACAAAAATAACGAAATTTTTGCCTTGTTATCGACACGATTTTCTTACCTCAAAATAGATCACTTAATTAAGCGAATTGGTATAATCTCTTAGACACACTACAAAAAGTTAATTTTTTATTATTAAAAATTGCTGATCATTTGCTCATTTTTACCGTATAACTGGCTATTATGTTAGTTCATCGCTAGCTATGTAATGTTATGTAAAGTAGGTTGAGCAAAAGTTGCCAAAGTGCTTGAATTACGTTCATAAATAGCAGTAATTTAGGTTTAATTATGATTTGGCAATGCAAGCCAACCCTATTGGCAATTAGTGTGATGCTGCTTAGCGGCTGTGCGAGTGATTTTAACTCGTCGCAGCGCATGCAAGCGCCTAATAATATGCCACAGCAATGGCAGCAAGAAGCATCAAGCTCGGTATTAAAAGTACAAGAGCAATGGCTTACACAATTACAAAACCCTACGCTTAACAAATTTGTGCAGCAAGCACTTAAAAACAATCAACAGCTTTTGCAAACTAGCTACGATGTAGAAATTCAAAAGCAGCAACTTATTGTATCGAGCGCGGCACTTTGGCCTAGCCTAGATTTATCAACACGTACAAGTCGCAGTAAAGACAACCGCCCAGTGAGCTACGATAACGCAAGCTCCGTAAGTTTAGATTTAACATACGAAGTTGATTTATGGGGTAAGCTATCTGATTCAAAACGCGAAGCTAATCTTAACTACTTAGCGCAGCAGGCAAGGTTTGAGCAAGCTAAACAACAGCTTGTGGCTGATGTGGCAACAGGTTGGTTTGATGTTGTAACATCGCAACAACTACTCGATTTATTTAAACGCAGAGAAGCGAATGCCCAGCAAAGCCTTGATATTATAGAATCGGGTTACCGCCAAGGTATAAACGAAGCACTCGATGTTTATCTTGCCCGTAATGAGCTCAATACTGAGCGCGCTCGTATTGCGACTCAAACAGCGAACCTATCGGCCTCAGCACGCGTACTAGAACGTTTGCTAGGTGAATACCCAAAGGGTGCCATTACTGCTAGTAGCGACTTACCCGTTATTAATACCGATATCCCACTAGGCTTGCCTTCTGAACTTATAACACGTAAACCTACGCTGCGAGCAAGTTGGTATGAACTTTTAGCCACCGACGCTTCACTTGCGTATGCGCACAAGCAACGCTTTCCAAGTTTAGATTTAACAGCTTCTTTAAGTGATAGCACCGACAGAGTAAGCGACTTGTTTTCTCCATCAAGTCTTGCATGGTCGTTATTAGGTAGTATTTCGGCACCACTTTTTGAAGGCGGACGCTTAAAAGCGAACGAAGAAATAGCGCGCCTGAATACTCAAAAGCAGGAGCAACTTTATTTGCAAACGCTTTACGAAGCATTTGGTGATGTAGAAAATGCAATTTCGCAGCAGCAGTCTCTTAAAGCGCAATATAGCAGTACTCTTGAAGCGCAAGAAAACGCGCTTGCAGCAGAGCAGTTATCATTCGAGCAGTATCAAAGTGGCTTGGTAACTTATACAACGGTACTTGATGCTCAAGACCGTTCTTTTGACGCGCAAAGTTCTTTAATTGAAATCAAAAATCAATTAATAGCTAACAGAATTAACTTACACATTGCCCTTGGTGGTGATTTTGCAAAACCCTCAAGTGAACTAAAGAGCAATAACGATGAAAACTAAAACTGCAAAAATTTTAATCCCTGTCGTAGTTATCGTGGCGACTTTACTAACTGTTATGTTTATTAAAGGTAACCCACCTGAAGCTAGGCGTTCAGGTAAGCCACCTAAAGCAATAATAAGTGTTTCAGCGCTTGAGTTAAAACCGCAAAACTATCAAATTATGATAGACAGCTATGGTACGGTAAAGCCGCGTACACAAAGCTTATTAGTTGCTCAAGCATCTGGACAAATAATTACAGTAAGCGATGAATTTAGAGAAGGTGGTTTTTTTGAAAAAGGCGATGTGCTTTTAAAGTTAGACGATAGAGACCATCAAGCTGAAGTTAAATCAGCGCAAGCTAATTTATTAAGCGCAGAGCAAAGCTTGCTTGAAGAAAAAGCCCGTGGGCAACAAGCTGTTACTGATTGGCAGCGTTTAGGTGGCTCTGAAAATGCCAGCAGCTTAGTGCTACGTGAACCACAATTAGCAGCCGCTGAAGCTGAGGTTTTATCAGCGCAGGCTACACTTGAAAAAGCACAGCTTGATTTAGAGCGTACAGAAGTAACTGCGCCTTACGCTGGGCGTATACTCAGTCGCAGTGTTGACTTAGGGCAAGTAGTGAGTAATAACACGCAACTTGCAACTATTTATGCAATCGACAGCGTAGAGATCCGCCTACCGATTAAAAATAAAGATTTGTCGTTTGTTAACCTACCAGAGCAATACCGTGATGGCGCTAAAAACCAAGCTGGTTCTTTAGTTGAGTTTACCTCTGATTTAGTAGGAGAGCAGCAATGGAAAGGGCAGCTCACACGTACTGAAGGCGCTATAGATGAAAATGCACAGCAGCTTTATGTTGTTGCTAAAATTGATGACCCATACAAAGCGACAGCTAATAATCAATATCCTATAAAAATAGGACAATATATAAAGGCGCAAATTACCGGGAAAACAGTGTCTAACGCACTCATAATTTCCAATAGTACAATTTACCAAGGTACGTACGTTTACATTGTTGAAGATGGTGTACTTAAACGCAAAGACATTTCACTTGCTTGGCAAAACGCTACACAGGCAATGATCAAAACAGGCCTAACTGCTGGCGATAAATTGGTGCTAACACCACTTGGACAAGTTAGCTCAGGTACTCAAGTGAGTATTTTAGGTGAGCAAAATGCAGAGCAAACTAAAGGGAAAAGTGCGCAGGGGCAAGGTAGAGGAAAACGCATGTCACAAGAGCAGCTTGAGGAAAAAGCAAAAGAGCTTGGTATTAGCGTTGAAGAGTTAATGAAAAAGCGCCGCGCTGAAAAACAAGGAGGCAGATCATGATAGCTTGGTTTACTAAAAACCATGTTGCTGCCAATTTATTATTAGTAACATTATTATTGTCGGGGCTTTTTAGTTTATCAAATAAGATACCGCTTGAAGTTTTTCCGTCTTTTGAAACCGATATGATAAGCGTAAATGTAAGCTTATTAGGCTCAACACCAGAAGATGTAGAGCAAGGTGTAACTATACGAATAGAAGAAGCCGTACAAGATTTAGAGGGCATAAAGCAAATATTTAGTCGCTCTTCTGAAGGTTCAGGCTCTGTGACAATAGAAGTGGAAAGCGGTTACGACCCTCGTGAGCTTTTAGCTGATATAAAAAGTCGTGTAGACGCAATTAACACTTTTCCAGCCGATGCTGAAAAGCCGATAGTAGCGCTTGCTGAGCGAATTCGTGAAGTTATCGCGGTTACCGTATCGAGTGACTATGGCGAAAAAGAAACCCGCGAATACGCAGAAACAGTACGCGATCAAATCCTACGTTTACCTAATGTAACGCAGGTAGAGCTAAGTGGCGTTCGTGATTACGAAATAGCCATTGAAGTAAGCCAAGATATTCTTCGTCAGTACGATTTAAGCTTGGCACAAATATCGAGTGCTATTTCTAACTCAAGCTCAGATATTTCTGCTGGTAACTTAAAAACAGAAGGCGGGGACGTACTTATAAGCTCTAAAGGGCAAGCATATCGTAAAGATGAATTTGCCAGCATTGTTGTTAAAAACCAAGCCGATGGCACTATTATTCGCTTAGGTGATATAGCGACTATAAAAGACGATTTTGAAGAAACACCAGTACGTACTCGCTTTAATGGTAAGCAAGCTGCATTTATCGACGTATATCGAATTGGTCCACAAAGTGCGATTACAGTTGCTGACGATGTTAAAAACTACATAAAAGAGCAACAAAGTTCTCTCCCACAAGGGTTTGAATTAAGTTACTGGGATGATGATTCGGAGCTGGTTAAAAGTCGTATTTCGACCCTTACTACCAATGCTTTACAAGGCGGTATTTTAGTACTCGCTTTACTTACTTTGTTTTTACGCCCTGCAATTGCATTTTGGGTATTTATTGGTATTCCGGTTTCGTTTATGGGCGCGTTTATAGCTATGCCTATTTTTGGCGTAACCCTTAATATTATGAGCTTATTTGGCTTTATATTGGTACTGGGGATTGTTGTTGATGACGCCATAGTTACCGGCGAAAACGTTTACACCCACCTAAAAACGGCTAAGTCGGGCGAGCAAGCCGCAATTTTAGGTACTCAGGAAGTAGCAACACCAGTAACATTTGGTGTGTTAACTACCGTTGCTGCCTTTTTACCTTTGGCCTTTATTGAAGGGGCGCGTGGTGCCTTGTTTGCACAAATACCGGTAGTGGTTATTCCGGTATTATTGTTTTCATTGATTGAATCTAAATTTGTACTACCAGCACATTTAAAATATATAAAACTACGCCACGAAAAAGGCGAACCTTCAAAGTTTGATGTTATTCAACAGCGTTTTGCAGATGGATTTGAAAACGCGATTTTAAAATACTATCAACCCACTTTAAATTTAGCACTGCGCCATAAATTGGCTTCGGTAAGCTTGTTTATTGGTGTATTTGTTATAATTTTAACCATGATCACCAGCGGTTGGACTAAGTTTGTATTTTTCCCGCGCATACCAAGCGAAACAGTCCGCGTTAACTTAACACTACCAACAGGTACACCGTTTGAAGTAACGAATAAATACGTAATTGACATGTCGCAAAAGGCGCAGCAATTACAAGAAAAGTACCGCGATCCAGATACTGGCGAAAGCGTTATTTTAAATATATTAGCCACAACAGGCGGGCGTGGTGGTGTATCTAATTCAGGCTCTGTACGCTTTGAAATAACACCGGCTGAAAAGCGTGAATCAGACATAGGATCACGAGAACTTGCCAGCGAATGGCGCGATTTAATTGGAGTCATTCCAGGTGCCGAAAGTTTAACGTTTAGAGCCGAAATTGGCCGAAGTTCAGACCCAATTGATGTTCAGCTTAGCGGCACTTCGTTGACTATTTTACAAGACGTGGCTGATCACATTAAAACCCGTTTATCGACCTATCCAACGGTATTTGATATTGCCGATAGTATGTCCGACGGTAAAGAAGAGTTACAAATAGAGCTTACGCAACAAGGTTTAGCGCTGGGCTTAAATAGAGTCAATGTAGCTGGGCAAGTACGTAACTCGTTTTTTGGCTCGCAAGCACAACGTATTCAGCGAGGCAGAGACGATGTACGTGTAATGGTACGCTTACCTATAGATGAGCGCCGCTCTGTAGCTGACCTACAAAACATACTTATAAATACGCCTGATGGAGGCTCAGTGCCTTTATCGCACGTGGCAACACTTACTGCTGGGCAAAGTCCATCAACTATTAATCGAATAGACCGTTACCGCACATTGAACGTAACAGCCGATATCGAAAAAAATAATACCAACATGACCATACTGCAGGCTGACCTAACGGAGTATTTAGATGGGTTAATGCAGCAATATCCTGGAGTAGATTACAAACTAGAAGGTGAGGCTAAAGAGCAAAGAGAGTCGTTTGGTTCGTTGGCTTGGGCACTTGTGTTTGTATTTTTTATTATTTATGCGCTATTAGCAATACCGCTTAAATCTTACTTACAACCAATCATAGTAATGAGTGTTATTCCATTTGGCATGATAGGTGCTGTGGTAGGACATTGGATTATGGGAATGGACTTAACTATTATGAGTTTACTCGGTATGCTTGCGCTAACCGGGGTGGTGGTAAATGATTCGCTTGTACTCGTTGATTTTATTAATAAAAAGCGCAGTGAAGGTGGTAAAGTTCTCGATGCTATAAAAATTGCAGGTGCATCACGTTTTCGCCCTGTAATGCTAACTAGTTTAACGACCTTTATTGGCTTAATGCCATTGCTGTTTGAAAAAGCGACTCAGGCACAGTTTTTAATACCAATGGCGGTGAGCTTAGGGTTTGGGATTATTTTTGCTACCTTTATTACCTTATTGTTAGTACCAATAAACTACATGCTAATGGAGCGTTTTCAAGGTTGGTTTAAATAACTTCACTCTTAAATACGTGATTATTAAAGCTGTAGGTAAGCAATTACCTGCGGCTTTTTTATAAGCTAAAAAGTAATATTAGACAATTGAAGATAAGTGAATAAAAAATTTAGATAAATATAAGAATAAACAGGAAGGTTAATTTTTTTTGATAAAGCCTTTTAAAGGCGAGGGTTTGCTAAAAAGGTGTTCCCCAAGATACGGTACTCGGTTTCAGTCCTGAAACCAGAAGGTTTCAGGGCGGGAATCTGCGGTTTACCGTAGGCTTCTCGGTACATGCCGAGCCTGCACAATAGTAGACGAACAGAAACCCTGGTATAAAATTTATCGGCTCAGGGACTTAACTAAGCTCCGGTACCCCAGGGAACAATTTAAGTATATAAGACATAATCCAATCCTTAAACCCCAAACGTAAAAAATTAAACCGTTCGCTTAGTTTTTCCGCACCTTTAACTCATCATTTACTTTATCGCATGGTTTTTGAGCTTGATCATACAATTAATTGGAGTTGCTTTTTATCGAGTGGTAGCATTGCCTTAACTTGCAAAGCGAAGATTCGATTATGAACGATTTACCCGATTACGAAAAAGCTCAACTGCTTTTAGAAAAAAACGAAATATTTGTATCACCTGCCGAAGCGCATGGTGTGATTAGTGGTTTACTTGCGTGTGGTTTAACCATTGACGACAAAGAATACTTAGGCCTTTTGAGCGATGTGTTTAACGATGGTGAATCGTTTAGTAACGATTTAAAGCAGTTTTTTGGCACTATTTATAAGCAAGTAGTCGCGAGCTTTAATGATGATGAATTTCAGTTTGATTTATTTTTACCAAGCGACGACGAAACACTCATCGATCAGGCTAATGGCCTCGTATCATGGGTAGCGGGTTTTATGCTTGGTTTTGGTTTAAAGCAAAAAGACTACGGTAAACTATCGAGCGATGTTAAAGAAGTTATTACTGACTTTAGCGAAATCACTCGCCTAGATACTACTTTTGAAGAAACCGAAGAAGACAGCCAAGCGCTGCACGAAGTGATTGAATATGTGCGTGTATCAGCACTACTTTGTTTTGCAGAGCTTGGTAAAGAGCAAAGCACGCAAAGTACTAAAAAAACACTTCATTAACTTTTAAAAAGCAAAACGGGTTGGTTAATAATGGTTGAAGTACAAAAGTCAGAATTTAAAGCACGTCGCGAGCGCTTACTTGCTCAAATGGATGAAAATAGCGTTGCTATTATTCCCGCTGCGAGCGAAGTGACGCGCAGCCGCGATACCGAATATGCGTTTAGACAAGACAGCGACTTTTTTTACTTAACTGGCTTTAACGAACCCGACGCTGTTTTAGTACTGTGTAATAACAGTGATGCACCCAGTACTTTATTTTGCCTAGATAAAGACAAACTTGCAGAAATTTGGCATGGCCGCAGAGTTGGCTTTGATAAAGCTAAAAGTGACTACCTGTTTGATGAAGCTTACCCACTCAGTGAATTAAACGATAAGCTGCTAGATATACTAAATGCAAAAGATGCTATTTATTTTGCACAAGGCGCCTACTCTTCATTTGATACCAAAGTGTTTTCGTTACTAGGTACACTTCGAAGTGGCTCTCGAAAAGGGCTCAAAGCACCGAGTACTTTAAAAGAAGTACGTGGCCTTATTCATGAAATGCGTTTGTTTAAATCGCCAAGCGAGATAGATGTTATGCGAGAAGGCTGTGAAATTAGTGCGCGAGGGCACATGCGCGCTATGCGTTTTTCACATGCTGGAGCTACTGAATTTCAGCTAGAAGCTGAGCTACATCATCATTATGCTATGAATGGTGCGCGGCACCCGGCGTACGGCACAATTGTTGGCAGTGGCGACAACGCTAATATTTTGCACTACACACAAAATAGCGATGTATTAAAAAATGGCGACCTAGTACTTATAGATTCGGGTTGTGAGCTACAAGGCTACGCTGCTGATATAACGCGAACTTTCCCCGTAAATGGAGAGTTTAGCGAGCCTCAAGCCGCGCTTTATAACATTGTACTTAAAGCGCAAGAAGTTGCTTTTGATGAAGTTAAACCCGGTGGTTACCTGTCGCACGCCAATAAACTAGCAATGGAAGTAATGACCCAAGGTTTACTCGAACTAGGTATTTTAACCGGCGACTTTGACGAGCTAATGGCAAAAGGTGCGTGTAAAGAATATTACATGCACGGGCTAGGGCATTGGCTTGGTTTAGATGTACATGATGTTGGCGATTATAAAGTAAATAACGTTGAGCGAGCATTTGAGCCGGGTATGGTACTCACCATAGAGCCAGGGCTTTATATAAGCGAAGACTCAAGCGCACCGCAAAAATACAAAGGCATTGGTATTCGTATCGAAGATAACTTGTTAGTTACCGAAACCGGCCATGAAAACTTGACCCTAAGCGTACCTAAAAAAATTAGCGATATAGAAGCACTTATGCAAAGTGCTAAAAACGTATAAAGCTCGGAGAATCTAGTGACTAAGCAGTTTGATGTAGTTATTATTGGCGGTGGTTTAGCGGGAGCAAGCTGCGCATTAAGTGTGGCTAAAACTAATCCCGCGTTAAATATTGCCGTTGTAGAAGCTAATCAAGTAACTGGCGATTACCACCCAAGCTTTGACGACAGAAGCATTGCACTTGCTCAGCAATCGGTAGAGTATTTACAAAGCCTCAATTTATTTGAGCAAAATGCCCCTTACACCGCAGCAATCAAAAAAGTGAGCGTGTCTGATAGAGGCCACTTTGGCAAAGCGCACATTAATTGCGATGAATTTGCTAAGCCCTCACTTGGTTACGTAGTAGAAGTAAATCCATTTGGCCGAGCGCTCCACCTGCGTTTAACGCAGTCAAATATTACGCTTTTGTGCCCCGATAGCGTAACTGCCATCGAGAAAACTCTGCATAGCAATACACTCACCCTACAAAGCGGCGAGCAATTAAATGCAGCACTATTGGTTATTGCTGATGGCGCACAATCACCAACACGCAATTTACTCGGGCTTGGTTTTAATACCCTGCCTTATGAACAAGGCGCTATTATTGCTAATGTAGAAGTGGCTGGTGGGCATAATAATCATGCCTTTGAGCGCTTTACACAAAACGGGCCTATGGCGTTATTACCCATGAGCAATAACCGTTATTCGTTAGTGTGGTGTATGCGCCAAGAGCAGGTTAAACAGCACATGGCACTCAGTGAACAAGATTTTTTAAGTGCCCTGCAAAGCGCGTTTGGTTATCGCGGTGGTCAATTTACTAAAGTAGGTATGCGCACGAGTTACCCGCTCGTTTACGGGCAAGTTGAGTCTTTAACTGCGCACCGTACAGTGGTTATTGGTAATGCTGCACATGCTATTCATCCTATTGCAGGGCAAGGTTTTAATTTAGGCCTTCGCGACGTACAAGTACTTAGTAATTTAATAGCAAATAGCCAACACGATTTAGGCAGCTATGCGTTTACACGTGAATATTCAAAAAAACGCAGTGATGATATAAAAACCGTAATGAGTTTAACCGA
Organism: Pseudoalteromonas sp. SWXJZ10B; assembly: GCF_015864475.1. NCBI lineage: Bacteria > Pseudomonadati > Pseudomonadota > Gammaproteobacteria > Alteromonadales > Pseudoalteromonadaceae > Pseudoalteromonas > Pseudoalteromonas sp. SWXJZ10B. The sequence continues at coordinate 62,511 of NZ_JADYXD010000021.1, read as the reverse complement.
CGCACTTGTTAGGCTTTTTTCGAATTCATCGCGAGTGCTCGCATTGGGGCGCAGTATTGGGTTGTTTTCGATGGATTTATTTCCCGCATTAAAAGCGCCATTAGCTAAACAGTTAATGGGGCAAGTTAAACAAGGTAGGCGTTTATGAAGCAAGCACAGGTTTGTATTGTAGGTGGCGGCTGTGTAGGGCTAACACTAGCACTTGGATTGGCAAAAGCCGATATAAGCGTAGTTGTACTAGATAGCGCACCGACACAAGCGTTACCAACTGACGAATATGGTTTGCGCGTAAGTGCGTTAAGCATTGCAAGTCAAACCTTGCTTGAACAATTAAACGTATGGCCCGAAATTATCGCACAGCGAGCGTGCGCTTATACACATATGGATGTACGTGATGCCGACAGCTTTGGCAAAATAGCGTTTAATAACGAGCAACTTGAGCTTGAACATTTAGGCCATATTGTTGAAAACGACATTATCCGCTTTGCGCTTATAAAAGAGCTAGAGCAACAAAGTAGTGCAACACTAATGTTTGATACACAGTATCAGCAAATACATCAAAGCGAATCTGATGTATTTATAACACTTAAAAGCGGCGAGCCAATTATTGCAAAACTGCTGGTGGCGGCTGATGGTGCAAATTCAGCTATACGTAAACAATTTAATATGGCGCTTAGCTTTAAAGATTACGATCACCATGCGCTAGTCGCGACAGTTAAAACTGAAGAGCAACATGCAAACACCGCACGCCAAGTCTTTTTACCAACAGGGCCACTCGCGTTTTTACCATTGAGCGATGAGCATACTCATTCAATTGTGTGGTCTACCAGCCCCAATCATTGTGATGAATTATTAGCAATGGACGACACCGCCTTTAATAAAGCCGTAATGGCTGCAATAGATGGTCAATGTGGCCTGTGTGAAGTGCAAAGTAAGCGCGCGGCTTTCCCACTTAAAATGCGCTACGCCCAGCAATGGGTTTCAGGCAAAGTGGTACTCATTGGCGATGCTGCACATACAATCCATCCACTTGCAGGGCTTGGTATGAACCTAGGCCTAAAAGATGCGGCTTATTTAATTGAGCATTTAACAAGCGATAGCAGCAAGGAGTTTGCAAGCACTCGCACACTGCGCGATTACGAGCGCACTCGTAAGCTCGATGCACAAAAGCACATCGCTATGATGCAAGGGCTAAAAGAGTTATTTGAAGGTGCAAACCCAGTTAAAAAACTTATTCGTGGAGTAGGGCTATCATTAGTTGATAATCTTGGGGCAATCAAGCACCTGTTCGCCAAAGAAGCGATAGGAAAGTAACGTAGGTTGGGAAGAGCGAAGCGAAACCTAACGAAAAAAAGTAGCTAGTTATTCGCTTTTACTAAAAAAACCGATGTTTAATTTAAACATCGGTTTTTTATTGGAATAAATTAAGTACTTCCTTAGTATGCTTTTTCGGTAAACTTTGTTATTTTTATATTAAATATAATAAAAAGTTTTTACTAAATTTTAGGGAAGAGATAAATGATAAAAATAATACTCTTATTTTTTTTATTAACTACATCTGTAGTTTATGCAAAAGATAAACCTTGGGAGTCTTACGCTAAACTTCCAATGGTAGAGCAACCACAAATATCGCCAAATGGAGAAATGATAGCAACACTTTATAATACTGCTGAAGGTCCTACTATCAGTTTAGCTAAATTTCCTAGTATCGAATTCAATATATTAGCAAGTCTCAAAAAAGATAAAGACAGAGTCGACTTTATTCGTTGGTCAGGTAATAAATATATCATTGTTTCTGCTAGTTACCCTGAATATGTCAATGGTCAATACATGAGAGTTTCAAGGTTATATTCGATCAATGTTGAAACCAATGAAAGTAAAATGCTAACTACGCGACGTTTTTCTGAATATAGGTGGTATAGATATCAGAGTTTCAGGCTCGTTTCCTCACTTAAAAATGAGCCAGATTTCGCGCTAGTGTCAACGTTTGATGAAAAAGATAAAGCTTATTCTGTTTTTAAAGTTGAATTAGGTGATTCTAGTTTTGATAAAATTCAGAGGAATAAAGAAAATATTGGAAGTTGGTATGCAGATCCTAAGGGAGTTTTACGCCTGGGGATCGCAATTGATAAAAAAGATGATAAGTTTATTGCTTCAATATGGTATCGAGCAAAGAAAGATGAAGCATTAAAAATGATTCATACCCATATTTTGGGTGAAGATAGTACTTTCTCCATCCAAGGCCTTAATGAAGATGGTACAAAAGCTTACGTCCTTTCTGATCGTGTATTACACAGACAAGCTTTATGGTCATATGATATCGAGTCAGGGGAGTTTGAAGAGCTTGTTTATAGCAATGATAAATACGATATAAATAATGCAATCGTTAATAGTGAGGGCGATTTTATAGGGGTTGGCTACTATGATGATTTCTACAAGAGCCATTATTTTTCAGAGGTAGACGGTAAGCAAGAGCTTATGGTTACTAATTTATTTGGTGATAAGCAAGCTAGTATTGTTAGCCGCAGTAAAGATAGAACACGAATTCTTGTAAATGTAATAAGTGATTCAGTCAGCCCTACTTATTATTATTTTGATTTAAACACAAAGAAGGGCGGCGCTTGGTTATCTAAATTTCCTTATTTAGCACGTAATAAATTTGTACCAGTGCAAAACTATAGCTTTAAAGCGAGCGATGGAGCTGAAATCTCAGGCTATTTTACAAAACCAGAAGGGATTAAAACTCCGCCGCTAATTGTAATGCCTCACGGAGGACCTCATAGTCGAGACTACAAATACTTTAATCGAGAGCTTCAATATTTAGTTAGTTTAGGTTATGCGGTATTGCAAGTGAACTTCAGGGGCTCAGAAGGTTTTGGTAGTGCTTTTGAAACTGATGGTTATTATCAGTGGGGTAAACGTATGCAACAAGATGTATATGATGCAATGGATTGGGCTACTAGAACCGGATTAACATCAAAAAATAATGCATGTATTTATGGCGCAAGTTATGGTGGTTATGTTGCATTAACAGCTGCATGGCAAGAGCCCGATCGCTTTAAATGTATTATTAGTATTTCTGGAATATCGGATCTAAAAGGGTTAGTTGAAGATGAAGAGCGACAAGATGCCTACCTAGGTAATATTGTTGATATGACTGATAGTAAAGCCGTTGATGCATTATCTGAGGTTTCGGCAATCAATATGATTAACCGAATTAAAGCCCCACTTTTACTTATCCATGGGACAAAAGATACGAGAGTTGACTATCGACAATCAAAATATTTTTATGATAAAGCAAAGCGAAATTTAAATATAAAGTATGTTGAAATTGATGACGGAACACACTTATTTGATGACCCAGAAAGCTTAAAAGTACAATACAAAGAGGTTACTGAGTTTCTTAAAAAACACTTGTAAATAAATGAGTGAGCGTTTTTTAACTCGAAACCTATTTTAAATTTTCTAGTTATTATAAAAAACCGATGCTTAGTTTAAACATCGGTTTTTTGTTTTAAAATAGTTTTGAACATATTTAAAGCCGCGCTTTTCACGCGAGCAAGTTCGGCGTCTACATGCAAAGTTTAACACTGAGCTTAATTTTACCTGTAGGCGTTTAGCTTGCTGACGCGACGAGCGTAGCTCGTAATTACTATCGTTAGTTAAAAAGCGCTTTGCGTTAAATCAGTTACAAATTCTCTTGTGCTTCATTCACCATATCTTTGAGCGCATCAACTAACATTGGATCTCGCGAGTTTTGCTTAGCAAGCTCGAGTGCGTGTTTCATGCTGGTAACGGCTTCTTTAAACTGTTTGTCTGCAGTGTACCCTTGCGATAAACGCATGTGAGAATAAGTTGCATTTGGGTAATCGGTAATAAAGTGTTTAAGCGTTGTAATAGCTTTAGCTGTATTACCAAACTTTTGCTGGCTATGAGCAAACTCTACGTAAACATCTTGTGGAATTTTAAGCTCAAACCCGTACTTATCACTAAGTGCTTGGTAATAACCTGTAATGAGCGATACATCAGCAAACTTTCCGTGCTCGTCAGTAACCTTAAATATTAGGTCGCTAAATAAGCGAATTAGGCTATCGCTAAGCGCTGGTAGTATGGTGCCCATATGAGTAAAAGCGGGGTAATGCTTATATTCCCATTTAAGCTGCGAGGGCGTTTGTTGTTCTAAATTTACCAAAGTATTTAATACGCCTGTATAAAAGCGTGCTCCTTCGCTTGCTACACTAATAAATAACGCCTGATCACCTTTAGGGTTTTTAGTGTATTTTATAATATTATTTTTCAATTCCTCATCACTCCACCAACTGTTTGGGCTTATAGCTATATAGTTATTAAATAACTCAGGCTGATTAACTAAAGTATAAAGCGCCAAAGTACCTGCATTAGAGTGGCCAATTAAGGTGTTGTAGCCGTTAGTTGAGTAATTACTGTTTATATAAGGCATGAGTTCATCAGACACAAAGTTTAAAAACTTGTCGGTTTGCCCAGCTTCAGGCCATTTGTTTTTAACAAAAGTTTGAAACTCTGTTTTAGGCTCGCCTTCTACTTTGGGTAAATAATCGCGAACACGGTTAGTTGTATCAATACCAACGAGCATTGCGTTAGGTATCTGCTCGTAATCAACAAGGGATTTAATAACACCAGACGCCGTATGAAAGTGCTCAACACCATCAAGTAAATAAATAACATAAAGCGGCTGATCGTCTTTTACAGTGTCAGGTATGAAAATTTTAATGGGTCTGTCTTCGTTAAGTATTTTTGACTGCAGAATGACTTTTTTACCAACGGTTATGTCAGTTGTATTGGTTTTTGCGTGGCTTAAAAATGGTGTACTAAAAGTAAGTATTAATACAAGCGATAGTAAGAGCTTCATAAATATCCTTATTTAATAATGTATTGCTTAATAATTGCACGGCTTTAAGCTTGAGTAAATGTTTATATTTTCGGGGTAAACATAAAACTTAAGCAATTAAAAGCTATCGCTTTTCACGCGAGTAAGCTCGGCTTCTACAAGAGATATTACACTCTGTGCTTAACTTTTGCGGTAGGCGAGCAGCTTGCTGACGCGACGAGCGAAGCTCGTAATAATTACCTTTTAACTCTTATCCATAAAAGCTTAAAAAACCTGCTTGCTTAATTATCCGTCTAAGCGTAAAATGCGCGCTCATTTCGGCTTTTAAACTATTAATTCCTTGCCTTAAACCGACCGGCCGAAACGGTAGAAGGCTCTATTAACCGTAAGGAATATCCATGCGTCATTACGAAATCGTATTCATGGTTCACCCAGATCAGAGTGAGCAAGTTGCTGGTATGATCGAACGTTATACTGGTTCTATCACTGAAGCTGGTGGTGTTATCCACCGTCTTGAAGATTGGGGCCGTCGTCAATTGGCTTACCCAATTAACAAGCTTCATAAAGCTCACTATGTTCTTATGAACGTTGAAGCACCAACTGAAGTAATCAGCGAGCTAGAAACTACTTTCCGCTACAACGATGCAGTGCTTCGTAACTTAGTTATCCGCACTAAAACTGCTGAAACTGAAGCGTCTCCTCTTGCAAGAGAAGAGAAGAAAGAAGCACCAGCTGCTTAATTGTTTTGAGTCCTAGCATGGCATGTAATCAGCAGTTACTATAATGGTTAGCCCATATATGAATCAGCTGGTTATATCTGGGGTAGTTTGTAAAACTCCCAAGTTTAGTCAAAGCCCTGCTGGCATCCCGCATTGTATTTTTGTTGTAGAACATAAATCGATGCAAACCGAAGCAGACCTTAACCGTAATAGTTACGTGAGGCTTCAGGTAGTTGCCAGTGGAAAGCAAATGCAACAACAGACTCAACATTTGCACGTTGGGCAGGCATTGCAAGTGAGTGGTTTTTTAAATCGCCACGAAGGTCGTAACGGCCTTAGCCAATTGGTTTTGCATGCTCAGCATATAGAAAGAATTATTTGAGGAATTAATCTCATGGCACGTTATTTCAGACGTCGTAAGTTCTGCCGCTTTAAAGCGGAAGGCGTAAAACAAATCGATTACAAAGATCTAGCTACTCTTAGAAACTATGTTACAGAAAGTGGCAAAATCGTACCTAGCCGTATCACAGGTACTAGCGCTAAATTTCAGCGCCAGCTAGCAACTGCTATTAAGCGTGCTCGCTACTTAGCCCTTCTTCCATACACTGACTTACATAAGTAAGCAGCGGATTAACAGTTTTTAAAAGGTGTAGAAACATGCAAGTTATTCTACTAGATAAGATCGCTAACCTAGGTAGCCTAGGTGAACAGGTTGTAGTTAAATCTGGTTTCGCACGTAACTTCCTTTTCCCTCAAGGTAAGGCAGTTCCTGCGACTAAAGCTAACATTGAAACGTTTGACGCTCGTCGTGCAGAACTTGAAGCGAAAATCGCTGAACAGTTAGTTGCTGCACAAGCACGCGCTGAAAAACTAGAAGCATTAGCAGAAGTTACATTAGTATCTAAAGCTGGTGACGAAGGTAAGTTATTCGGTTCAATCGGTACTCGTGACATCGCTGACGCTATCTCAGCTGTTGGTGTTGAAGTTGCTAAGTCAGAAGTTCGTTTGCCTCTAGGTACTATCCGTGAGACAGGTGAATTTGACGTATCAATTTCAGTTCACTCAGACGTAACGGCTACTATTAAAGTAATCGTAATCGCTGAAGCTTAATTTTTAATTAAGCGACAAAAGCCGTGCTATTAGCACGGCTTTTTTGTGTCTGTAATTTGGCTAACTTCATTAGTTAAGGGCACCGTCCAATAAAGCCTCGTACAAGCCCCTTTTTTATTCAATTATTTTTTTATTCCCTTTAAACCTTTTCGAACTGTTATTACGTCTAACTTATCAATACACTAACTCAATAATAATAATTAAAAGGCGGCATCACGGATGTTACACGTTAAACCCGAACAAACGCCTTTATGCGAAGCTAAACTCATTGAGCGAGTTAAATCAGGTGATCAAGGCGCATACACAACGCTTTATGAGTTACATATAAAACGAGTCTACGGTTTATGTTTACGCTTATTAGCGGACCAAGCGCATGCTGAAGATGCAGCCCAAGAAGTGTTTGTACAGGTATGGCGTAAAATAGCGCAATTTGACGGTCGCTCGCAGTTTTCTACTTGGCTCTACAGCGTTGCCAGTAATGTTGCGATTAACTACTTACGCAAGCAAAAAAATTGGCTGCAAAAAGTAGTGAGCATTGAACACTGCGGTATGGATGAGCAATCAGCTAATGACTGCAAAGGCTTAAATGGTCTCGATAAATTAATAGTAAGGCTTCCTGAGCGCGCACGTATGGTGTTTGTGTTGTTTGCAATCGAAGGTTACAGGCACGAGGAAATAGCCGATCAGTTAGGTATGGCTGTTGGTTCAAGTAAGTCGCAATATCATCGTGCTAGGCAGCTACTACAAGAGTGGTATGAAAATGAATAAACCAAATTTTGACGACTATTTAAATGAGTCATTAAACACGCTTGATAAAGACATTACGCCACAAAAAGACCTGTGGGCGGGAATTGAGCGAGCAATGGTTAGTAATAAGCAGGACCTAAAAGGCACTGCTATTTGGCCAAAACTAACAGCAATAGCTGCCTGCACATTAGCGGCTTTAATTGCTGTAAATTTATTTGTTATAGCGCCAGAACCACAACCCGTAGTGGCTATAAGTGATTACTTTTCGGCGCAAAAAAACAGTTTGTTGGTTGAATATGAAAATAAAGAAGCATTGACCACTAACTGGCAAACGCAGCTACAAGAGCTTGAAAACGCAGAGCAAGCAATAAAGCAAGTTCTTGAAAATGAGCCACAAAACCAAGCGCTACTAACAATGTTAGCGCAAATATATCAACAACAACTTGATTTAATTAACAAGGTGCATGCGCCACGTTGGCAGCACATTTAGGAGTACTACATGAAAGCGATTTTATTAGGACTGAGCTTATTTCCGTTGGCGGTATTAGCGGGTGAAAAAATAGATAAGCAAATAGACGTACCAAGTGGCGGCACTATTTTTATTGAAAACCAACGCGGTGATATACATATTACAGGCTGGGATAAAAACGAATTTAAAGTATCTGGCGAGCTTGATGACAAAGCCGAGGGTTATGAGCTTAAAACAAATGGTGATAAAACTCAGTTTATTGTAAAAATGCCACGTAAATCAAATTGGAGTAATAATGGCGATGGCTCAAGCCTAACCATATTTATGCCTAAAAGCAGTAGTTTAGAGTTTGCTGGCGTTAATGTATCGGTGACTGCAAAAGAGCTAAAAAATGGCGCTGAAGTTGACGTGGTTAATGGCGAAATTACGGTAGATGATATTACTGGCAACATTAAGCTCACCACCGTAAATGGTGATGTAAATGCAGAAAACCTAAGTGGTAATATTCAATTTGAAACCGTAAATGGCGAAATTAACGATAGAGAATCAAGTGGTGAACTACGTTTTAGCGCTGTTAATGGCGATATTAAATCAACCTCAAGCGCCAATGATGTGCGCCTTGAAAATGTAAATGGCGATATAGATTTTACGCTATCGTCAATTAAAAACTTACGTATTAACACGGTGAATGGCGAAGCCGAAGTACATATTAAAGAGCTTTTAAAAGGCGGTGATGTACGTTTTGAATCGGTAAGTGGCGATGGTGATTTTTACTTTCCTGACAGCGTATCTGCAAATTTTGAAATTAAAGCGCACGCTAATGGCAAAATCATTAATAAAGTTACTGGCGATAAAGTCAGTAAAGCTAAATACGGCCCAGCCAGTGATTTAGAATTTAGCATTAATGGCGGTAATGCTAATGTTGAAATGGATACAATTAGCGGGCGCATAGAGCTTCGTATTAAATAACGCTCATTCACCTTCACGATTACAAAAAGCAGGAAAAGATTTCCTGCTTTTCTATTTGCACAGCCCCTTCAAGTCGATAGAATAGAGCCATTCAATTTTACTACTGTGAAGTTATGGCCAAACCAGATAAGCAAGTCGATACACTTAAAGTTCCTCCCCATTCAATAGAAGCTGAACAATCTGTTTTAGGTGGCTTAATGCTTGATAACCAAGCTTTTGACCGCGTAGCGGAGCTTGTTGTATCACAGGATTTTTATACCCGCACGCACAAGTTAATTTTTGAGGCGATGACGGCACTTGCTGAGATTGGCGATCCGATAGATTTAATCACTATTTCTGAAAGTTTAGAAAAAAATAATAAACTGGCAGGAATTGGTGGCTTTGCTTATTTAGCAGAAATAGCTAAAAACACGCCAAGTGCTGCTAACATTGACGCTTACGCAAGTATTGTACGCGAACGTGCTGTTGTACGTGAAATGATTGGCGTAGCGAACGAAATTGCAGAAGCCGGCTTTAACACCGAAGGGCGTACTAGTCACGACTTACTCGATTTTGCCGAAAGCAAAGTGTTTAAAATAGCTGAGCAACGAACAAAAAATAATGAAGGCCCGCAAAGCATTCATAGCATCCTTGAAAAAACCGTTGATAAAATAGAAGAGCTTTATCAATCACCACAAGATGGTGTTACGGGTGTAAGTACAGGTTATGCCGATCTTGATAAAATGACGACGGGCTTACAGCCTTCTGACTTAATTATTGTTGCAGCGCGTCCATCTATGGGTAAAACCACTTTTGCGATGAACCTTGCAGAACATGCTGCAATGACTCAAGACAAACCAGTATTAATTTACTCTCTAGAGATGCCTTCAGAACAAATTATGATGAGGATGTTAGCGTCTCTTGGCCGTATTAACCAAACTAAGGTACGTACTGGTCAATTAGATGATGACGATTGGGCACGACTTTCATCAACAATGGGCTTATTGATGGAAAAAGGTAAAATGTACGTTGATGATGCATCGGGCTTAACACCTACCGATGTGCGTTCACGTGCAAGGCGTATAGCCCGTGACCACGGTGGCATTAGTATGATCATGGTCGATTACTTGCAGTTAATGCGTGTACCAAGCCTTGCTGATAACCGAACGCTAGAAATTGCTGAAATTTCACGTTCACTTAAAGCACTAGCAAAAGAGCTAAAATGTCCGGTTGTTGCGCTTTCGCAGCTTAACCGTACGCTAGAGCAACGTGCCGATAAACGTCCTATTAACTCAGATTTACGTGAGTCGGGGTCGATAGAGCAAGATGCCGATTTAATCATGTTTATTTACCGTGATGAAGTTTATAACGAAGACAGTACTGACAAAGGTATTGCCGAAATTATCATAGGTAAACAACGTAACGGCCCAATTGGTAAAGTGCGTTTAACATTCCAAGGTCAATTTTCTCGCTTTGATAATTACGCGGGACCAGCGGTAGATGACGATTACTAATGCGCCTAGCCACTGCTGAAATTAATTTAGCTGCACTTGCGCATAATTTAGCGCAAGTTAAGTGCTTTGCACCTAACAGCAAAGTAATGGCGGTGCTAAAAGCAAATGCTTACGGGCATGGTTTAGTAACGATTGCGCAGCATTTAAATAATGCTGACGCATTTGCTGTGGCGCGAATAGATGAAGGGCTTGCCCTTCGAGCTGGGGGCTTAACAAAGCCAATAGTTTTACTAGAAGGCTTTTTTAACAAAGCCGACTTACCTATTTTACTCGCTAATAACTTTCAAACTATTATTCATGACGAATACCAATTAGCCGCGCTTGAAAAAGCAAAGCTCGATGCGCCAATAACATGCTGGTTAAAAGTAAATACAGGTATGCATCGACTAGGTATTGCGCCAGAGCAGTTTGAAGAGTTTTATAACCGCTTACAAAAAACACCTAACGCCAAAAATACCGTTAATTTAATGACCCATTTTTCGTGTGCTGATGATGTTGATAATGCCAAAACGGTTCAACAAATCACGTTATTTGATAACTTAGTGAATGGCATTGACCAAGCACATTGTTTATCAAATTCTGCTGGTATTATTGCATGGCCGAGCGGTCATGGTGATTGGGTGCGCCCTGGGCTTATGCTATATGGCGTATCGCCAATGGCAAATAGTATTGGGCAACAACATAAATTAAAACCAGTTATGCGCTTAACTACGCGCGTAATTGCAGTGCGTAATGTACCAGCTAATGAGGCGGTAGGGTATGGCGGACGTTGGAAAAGCGATAAACCAACCAAGTTAGCTGTTGTGGCTATGGGTTATGGCGATGGTTATCCTCGGCACGCTAAAGAGGGCACACCAGTAATAATTGGTAAGCAGCGTTATGGTATTGTTGGCAGTGTTGCTATGGATATGATTAGCGTAGATATAGGCGCTAATGAGCACAATATTAAAGTGGGCGACAGAGTCACTATGTGGGGCCCTGAGCTACCAGTTGAAGAAATAGCATTATGCGCTGATACTATCCCTTACGAGCTATTATGTAATATTACACCGCGCGTAAGTTATGAGTATCAGCGTTAATACAGCTATAAAGCGGTATTTACTCTTTTATAAAGTAAACGTCGCTAAAGCCCATACGGGCAAATTCTTGGTCGCGAAAGTTACGAACAGAAGCAGACCCTTTTGAGGTCATTTCTATTTGCTGTACCATGCTTAAGTAATTAGTCAGATCAATACCTTCGGCGGCAGCAATTGCTTGATACATGTCGTGGTATTTATCTTTAGCGAAATTAATCTCGCGCGGTTCGTTTTTATATTTGTAGGTTATTCTACGTGCCATTTTAAGCTCATTTCAATTGAGTGTTGCAGCGATTTTACACTGTATTTAATAACGGCTCTAGCATTGAATGACTTGTTGTAATCGGTAATTAAAATAAAGAGTCAAAAATGAAATTATCAGTAGAGATCAGTAAATACCCACTTCACCAAGATTATATCCCGTTTATTCAGGGCTTTATTGACAGATTAAACGAATACGATGATTTAAAAGTGATTACTAACACGTTATCAACGCAAATTTTTGGTGATTACGATTTAGTAATGCAGGTGTTAAATACCGAAATTAAACGTTCATATGAAGAATTTGGTAAAGCTATTTTTGTATGTAAGTTTCTCTCTGGCGACTTATCGCCTGAATAACCTATAATACCAACCTGCATAAATATTTGATCAATTTAACGAATTAAATTGCACTATAACGTCATTAAAAATTTTTTATTTAGAACAACTAGATACAAAAATTTTTGCCTAGTTCTAGCGTAATTTTCTTAACGTTAAATAGACCCCGTATATAAGCAGATTGGTATAACAATCGGCACAACTAAACGGTAATTGCATAATATGGACTTTTTAACACAAACCTTAAGTGGTTTTACAGCAATGTCGCATTGGGAGTATATTGCGGTAGGGTTGTCGATGGCTTATTTATTATTAGCAATAAAAGAAAGCTTATGGTGTTGGCCTGCGGCATTTTTTAGCACGCTCATTTATACAATAATGTACTGGAATGGCGCATTACTTATGGAGTCGTTACTTAATTTTTATTATATGTATATGGCTGTATTTGGCTGGGTTGTATGGCGTAAAGGCAAAGCTGCAAATTTAAATATTACATCGTGGTCGATAAACCGTCATGCTGTTTTAATTAGTTTAACAACCGTAGCTGCAATTGTTATTGGCTATGTTATGCAAAACTATACGCATGCCGACTTTGCTTACCTTGATAGTTTTACAACGTGTTTTGCTGTAGTAACGACTTACTTAGTTGCTAAAAAAGTCCTTGAAAACTGGCTGTACTGGATTGTAATCGATGCAGCTTCTATGTACTTATATTACGAAAAAGGCTATTACCCAACGCTAGCACTCTTTATATTTTATACCATTATGGCAGCGTGGGGCTTTAAAACCTGGTACGAAGAGTACGAACAAAGCCAAGCTAAGCCTCTAGCACAGCTTTAATCAATGATTGAGCATACCCAGTTAGTAAAAATGTGTAGTGCGTTTATAGAGCCTACAAGCATTGTTTCAAGCGAGCGATTACTTAATGGCTTTAGTAACGATAATTTTTTAATACGTACCGAGCAACAAGGGTATTTGTTAAAGTGTTATAAAAGCCATTGGCCAAGTGACAGCCTTGAAGCGCAGCGCTTTTTAAGTGACTTTAATATATGCCCTGCGCCTATTTGGCTTGATAAAGAAAACGGTCGTGCGGTATTTAATTATATTGAAGGCAAGAGCGCGCAATCGGATATAACGCTTTGCTTTATTAATAAACTTGCTCAAGTGCACAATTACAAAGTGTCTACCGCGCCAATGGATATAGCTAAAGAGCTTCATTTTTATCAAAGCACCCACGTATATACGCAATACAAACCTCAAATAGAGAAGGCACTCAAAGCCGTTGCAGCTATGTCATTTAATGGAGGCTTTTGTCATAACGACTTAGTAAAAGATAACATTATTGTAAATGCTTCAGGCATGTATTTAATTGACTTTGAATATGCACAAACTAACGATGTGTATTTTGATTTGTCAGCCCTTGCAGTGAGCTTTAATCTTAATGAGAGCAGTGAAAGTGCATTGTTAAATAACTATAAAAATAGTATCGATAAAACAAAAACGTTTAATCCTTCAATGGATAAGCTGAATTATTATAAGCTGTTTTTTTTAGTGTTATGTATTGGCTGGTATGAAGAGCGCAGCATAACTAGTAAATCTGTAATGTTACGCGCGCAGCTAACTAAACTCGTTAATAATACTTTTTGTAGATGTTAAAGACCACCAAAGCGCTCGGCGAGCTCTTTGTATTTTGTTACTTCGGCTGTATCAAATTGTGGTTCACCATTTTCATCTTCTGATTTAGCAATTAATAAACTTTCTCTAGAGAGACGTTTTACACGCTCTACTTTTACACCTAAAAATTCAGCAACTTGCTCAGTAGACATTAAACTCATCATTATTTCCTCGTATTAAATCCATCCGCACAGCGACAATCATAGTTTCAATGTTACTAAACCGTTACTGTTTCCTATTCAATAAGAATAAATAGCGTGTTTTTAAGCCATTGTGAAGTGTTTTATTTAAAAGAGTTTAATTAATAAGCATATAAGCTGATGTTACTGGTATTTATTTAAAGATCTCTTTATCATTGCTGATGCTAAAGCACTGATATCGCGAGTTGGTGTGGCGGCAACAAATGTGCTCTCGTGGTGAAATGGATATCACGTGGCCCTCCGGAGGCTAAGTTGTAGGTTCGATCCCTACCGAGAGCGCCATTTGCTTTTACATCTACTAATATTCCCCTCTATATTATCTAGCTTTTCATTAATTACTTTTGTATTTAAAAATGTATTACTGCATAAATTTTGAAATTTTATTGTAAGAACAGCTTTCTAGTTATTTATACAATGCAAAATTGCATTATTCAAAATGTTATCTAACGTTATGTATGCATATACGACGAAATTATAAATGAGGAAAACCGATTCAATGTTAAATAGTCAGTTAGAAATACTCGCTCAAGGACATGCTTATCTTGAAAGTGTAACTAAAGAGGATTATTCGCAAATCGTTGCTCCTAATTTCATTAGTTCAGTTGGGTCACATATGCGCCACATTATCGATCATTACCAATCTTTAATGACGGGCTTTGGTATAAATAATATTGATTACGATAGTCGCCTACGCGGCAGTAATATTGAAAGTAACCCCTGTGAAGCTATAAAAAAAATTGCCGAGATAGCATCGTGGATTGAACAGCTAAGTCCAGATGATTTTAATAAACCGCTGTTACTTTCAAGCGAAGTATCAATTAAAAGTAAAAATGTACAAACTGTAACAACCTCATTAGCACGAGAGCTTATATTTGTAGGAAGCCATGCAGTACATCACTATGCGATGATTTCACAAATTACCTTTGCACAAAAAGCATCATTCGACCAGAACTTTGGGTTAGCACCAAGTACAGCCACTTTTTTGAGAGAAAAAAGCCAACAAAGCCAATTAAAATCACTGCAAAGTTAATATGTGCACTTTAAGTTACTTTCTAACTGATGATGGCTACGAGTTGTTTTTTAATCGTGATGAACAAAAAATGCGAGAAATGGCAATCGCCCCGAGTAAGCACACAGGTAACGCAATTTACCCTATCGATCCGCAAGGGGGTGGTACTTGGCTTGGTGTATCGCATTGGGGGCAAACATTAGCTTTATTAAACGATTATCAAAGTGCATTTGATATAACTGCCGTAAAGTACAGCAGAGGCCTCTTAATCCCGCATTTACTAAGCAATAATACCCCTGCATTATCTCAATTAAAAAATATGGATTTATCGGGTTACGCGCCTTTTAAATTGTGTATTTTTCCGGATAAATTATCGCTAAATAATGGTCACATCGCTTTTGTTCGATGGGACACAAAACAATTAATCGCTTGCCAAGTTGAATCGCTTGCAACGTCATCTGGCGTTGAGCTAGAAACAGTTACACAAAAGCGTAAACAACAATTTAAGCAATTTATTGACTTAAGATATCCTGCAAGTGAGCAATTTTTAGCATTTCATTACAGCAAAGCAGAGCAAGGCCAATATGGTGTAAATATGCAAAGAGAAGATGCAATGACAGTCAGTATTAGCCATATTAAAGTTGGTAACACTATACGCTTTAATTATTTTGATAAGCAGTCTCAGCTCATTAGCAGCATTAGTTGTTTAAAAGTGGCTGCAGCTTAACTAAATATTTTTATAGCTGTTACATAACTAAAAAAGTCGACGCAATTAATTGCGTCGACTTT
Source organism: Pseudoalteromonas sp. SWXJZ10B (assembly GCF_015864475.1). NCBI lineage: Bacteria > Pseudomonadati > Pseudomonadota > Gammaproteobacteria > Alteromonadales > Pseudoalteromonadaceae > Pseudoalteromonas > Pseudoalteromonas sp. SWXJZ10B. The sequence goes on along the minus strand of NZ_JADYXD010000021.1, from coordinate 46,789 downwards.
TTTGTTGCTCTATTTTCATCTGCAGTATTAATATAGCAGATGAAAATTATGAGTGATTTATATAATCATCTTTTTTATCACCAAGGTAGAGCTTAAGTAGCTTTTCAGGCGCACTTGGTAGGTGCACACTTAAAAGTAATCCTGGGGTGTGATTAAAGTTACTGTCAATTCCCATACAATGAAATTGAGCGCCTAGCTTATGATATTGCTTTAATAAAATTGGTATGTCTTTTTTATCTTCTTCTATTCCCATAACCAATGTTGATACATGATCTATGTTTAACGTGTGATCACTAATGAAGTCTTCAAACTCTGGATGAATTTTATTATTAAAAGGCGTATTGGCGATAACACCTTGTTTATTATTAACCATTGCATGGTCAATAATTGCGACAGAACGAGGGTCGTAAAGCTTACTTAATGAAACCGTGCCATATAAAGTCCTATAACGTGGGTTTTGCGCCATAAACGCACCGATCCCTTTAAATAGCAGTAATAAGCCATGGTAACTGCCTTGATGTTTTTGAACTATAAACGAGCGACCCATTTCCAAGCACGGCTGTTGTTGATTGATAAAAGAGGGTTCAAAATTAAACATTTGCGATAAATAAAGGGCGCTCACGTCGCTATTTTTTTGTAATAAATCAGTTTGTCCAATTCGATAAGCTCCAATAATCTCTTCATTTTTATGATCAAAAATAAATAAATGCATGTAGCTTGCGTCAAACTTATCGGTATCACATGGCTCGCCGCTTCCTTCGTTTAATGTACGAAAGGTTATTTCTCTAAGGCGTGTTATTTCAGCAACACAATTAGGTATTTGATCTTGATAACCGTAATAAACGGAGTAACTTTTAAAGTCTAATAAGTGCTGCTCGCTTGGTAAGCTAGCAAGTTCACTCGTCATTTTTGTTTTATCAACATCCTGCATAATCGCTTTTAGTTGCATTGACTGGGCATCTTCTTGCCAAGGTGTTACAAAGCGTTCATCGTTTAAATAGCAAAGCAGGCGCGCAATATCGTTAATGTCGTCAGTTTTCTCAAATTTATTTAATAACTTGGGTGTAAGTAAATTACCAGCACCTAAATTAATGGACCTTTTTTGAATTTTAAGTAATTCACGTATTAGCATTAATAATCTAAATCGGTAGTAAATACGTCCCAAATTATAAAACATAGGGCTATTTTGACCACTAATAAACACAGGTAATAAAGGGGCTTGTGTTTTTAAGGCTAGTTGAGCCGCTAAGCGATTCCATTGACCGTCGGTTACACGTTGTTTTTTTGATTGAAAAAACGAAACCCTGCCAGCAGGAAAAACCACAAGTAGGCCATCATTTTTAACATGACTAAAACACTGTTTAATTGCGCTGGTATTAATGGCTGCTTTTGGTTTTAGTGGATTAGCAAAAATAAAATAATCTTTAATTTCTGTAAATATTTTTAAACCAACGTTAGCCATTACTTTAGTATCGCTACGATAATGGGTGAGTAATTTGGCAATTATTACGCCCTCAATCATGCCATAAGGATGATTACATACTACTATGCAAGGGCCTTGCTTAGGTATTTTGTTAATAACACTTTGTGCGCCAAGTACATTAATACCCAATACATTTAAAAGCTTTTCACTAAACTCCTGCTTATCTAAACCCGATAAATTATTAGAGAGGTATATATCACGCAGTTTATTTATACCTAATAAGCTATCGAGCAGTGGAGCGGCTGCTTTTAATATATGACCCAAAGGCGAGGCTGTGTTTATTGCAGCCACACTTAGGTTTGATACGGGGTGGTTTAGTTTTGTCATATATTAGTACTCTTAAGAATTTAAAGCAGTTGTTATTAAGTGCTGTGTATATTGAGACCGAGGCAAAACAATATTATGTTCAAGAAAGGTTAATAAAGTTCGCTTTTTTATAATGATTAGATAAATTTTATAGCTAAATCACCTGCTTTTTAGTGATAAGCAATTTAGTGTAGTTGAGATGAAAGCGTTTAATTATTAAAAAGTAAAATAATCAGAATTACAATGCAGCTCAAATAGGGCTGTAAATAATGGTTTTAGTTATATATAACTACTTACAACTCAAAAACTAGACTTTTAGGCTTAATTAATGCTATTTAAGGTACATATTCCTTAATAGAAAAATCCCGCCTTTATGCTAATTACTTTGCCCGTATCTGAGCTTACTCCTGGTATGTATGTTGATAGCGTTACTAAGCAACATGAAGGGATCAATAGCATAAAAATTAAGACCAGTGGCTTAGTACGCGATAGATCTATTATTAAGCGTTTAGTCTCTGAAGGGGTGCTTGAGCTGCTTATAGATTTTGCTAAAGGTGATGCCCCAGTTCCTGCCAAATATAAGCCTCAAAGCAAACCTAAAACATCTAATAGCCAGCAAAAATCCGAAAAAACACCTATAGCAATCTCAATTGAACAAGAATTTGCTAAAGCGAGTGTCAATTACGATCAGCATGGCCGAAAGCTACAGTCGTTATACGGTGACTTAACATCTGGCCTGAGTGTTAATATAAAAGTGCTTGATGAAATAGCCAGCGAAATAGTCAGCTCAGTTTTTCGTAACGCCAACGCCATGACTATTCTTACTCGTATAAAAGATAAACACAGCTATAACTGGCGGCATATGATCAACTGCGCCATTTTTACCGCTGTATTTGCTAAATACTTAGGGTACAAAATGGCTGTTGTGCAAGAGCTTGCCATGGGCGCGTTACTTCATGATTTAGGCCAAGCTAAATTACCGCAGGGTATATTTTCAAAGCCAACTAAGGTTACTAATAATGAGCTCTTAGCGATTAAAAAGCATGTAGCGCAAGGTTTGGGTTTAGTTAAAGGCGAGAAGGGTATAACACCCCTTATGCTTGATATGATAGTAAATCATCATGAGCGCTTAGATGGCTCTGGTTATCCGCGAGGCCTACAGGCAGAGAAGTTAAGTCGTCCAGCGCGTATAATGGCAATTGTAGATGTGTACGATGCAATGACTGCCGACAGAATGCATCAAGATGGTGATGAACCAATCAACGCATTGCGGTACTTATTAGCCAATAAGCAATTGTTTGATGGTGAGTTAGTACAACGTTTTATAAAGTGTTTAGGGGTTCATCCGGTAGGAACTATTGTAAAATTAACGAATGAACGTTTAGCCTTAGTGCTTGAAGGGAACGTATTAAATCCTATTAAACCTAAAATTAAGCTATTTTATAATGCTAAGCACAATCATCATGTTACACCGAAAGACATCGATTTAAGTGAGCACACCCAAGAGCTTAAAATACTATCAAGTGTTAAGCCCTTAGATTATCAGATTAATTTGTCTCGCCTGCTAAAAGAGCATTTGTTGAATTAGCCTTACTGCATTGTCTTTTTTTAGTTTGTTTTGCAGAAATAAACGCACCCAAAAAGCAATTTCCCATCAGTGTTAACCATAACAAAGTGCCTAGCTCTACGTGCAATGCAAAACAACACAGCGCTAAAGAGATCAACGCATTTAACATTGCCCCTAGCCAATAATGGTTTACGGGGTTATCGCATTGTCCTGCTTGAGTACATGCGCAGTAGTTTGCTTTGTAAAAGCAAAACACACTCGCCCCACAAAATATTAGCCCTGTAATAATAAATAAAATGATCACAGTTTTACTTCCATTGCGATTTTATAATGAGTGTAAGTTGCTACTAACTCCCAGTCAATCTAAATGATAATTAATTACATTTAGAGTGTTTGCTCTAATATCACACTTCTCATCCGATGAGTTTTAAATAGTTGTTAAAATGTCGTTAAAAAACATGTTTTTTACTGTCTTTTGCCGTATTCATAGAGTTTTTTACAAAAAATTAAGGTAGTGTAATCGGGTTTTAAATCCTAATAACAACACACATAGTACCCAGACAGTCAGTTTGGTTAAGGACTCAACAATGAAATTTTCTAAAACCCTTATTGCAGCTTCGCTTGCATTTGTTTCAGCTGATAGCTTTGCAGCTGCGTTTCAATTATCAGAGCAAAATGCATCGGGTTTAGGCCGTGCATACGCTGGTGAAGCTTCTATCGCAGACGACGCGTCTGTAGTTGCACGTAACCCTGCACTAATGACTTTATTTAAAGAAAAGCAACTAAGTGTTGCTGCTATTGGCGTAATCCCAGATGTAAGCTTAGAAGGTGAAGGCGCGCCAACTGGTATAGATCAATCTTCATTAGATGACGATAGTATTGCACCAAGTGCAGTGGTACCAGCAGCTTACTTTACTATGCCTTACAACGATAAAGTATCACTTGGTTTTGGTGCGTTTTCAAACTTTGGTTTATCAACTAAGTTTAATGATGACTACGCCGCAGGCCAGATTGCGGGTGAGACTGAGATTTTTACAGTTAATATGAATGCAAGTGTTGCCTATAAAGTAACTGAGCAGTTTAGTTTTGGTGTTGGCTTAAATGTAATTTATGCTGATGCAACTATAGTTCGAAAAATAGGTGTAAACCCTTTTGGCGTTCCAAGTTCAACGAACGTTGTTGATCTTGAGGGTGATGATACTGGCTACGGCTTAAATGTAGGCCTAATGTATCAACTTGATGAAAATAGCCGTTTTGGTTTTAATTATCGTACAGAAACAGATATAACATTTGAAGGAACTTATTCAAGCGCTGCACGTGGTATCGCTGAGCGCTCAGGTTCTGTTGATATTACTCTACCCGCTATCGCTGAATTTTCTGGTTCACATCAGTTAGATGAAAAGTTAGGTTTACACTACAGCGTACTATGGACTGGATGGAGTAGCTTTGACAAATTAGAAGCTGAAGTTGGTTTACCACCAGAGCAAGGTTTTGAAAAAACAGAAGACTTCTCTGACTCTTTCCGCTACTCAGTAGGTACTGATTACCAGTTAAATGAAGACATACTACTTCGTGCTGGTGTTGCATTTGATGAGTCACCGGTATCACAAACGCACCTATCAATCTCTATTCCTGATACAGACCGTTTCTGGTTCTCGTTTGGTGGTAACTACACAATTGATCAAAACTCTAATGTTGATCTTGGTGTGAGTATTATCCGTGGTAAAACACAAACGTTTACAGAAACTGATGACTCAGGTAGTCAGTGGGCTTTTGAATCTAAAGGTCACGCAGTACTAGTTGGCGCTCAGTACAACTACAAGTTTTAATGTAGAAGTGTCTTGTGGTTAATCACAGGGCACAAAAAAGCCGCTCACTTTAATTAAAGTGAGCGGCTTTTTTAATGCCTATTAAATAGTGTTAATAGGCATTTTATGAAAGCTTATAAGCTTTCTATTTTAGTTTTTTGCTCAAGTAGCTTAGTTTTAGCATCGCTAAACTCAGCCAGTTTTGCATTTTCTTTAGCAAGTACAGCTTCAGGTGCGTTGTTTACAAACTTTTCGTTAGCAAGTTTGTTTTGCACTTGTGCTAGGCCTTTTTCGGCTTTTTCGAGTTGCTTATTAATACGCGAAAGCTCGGCTTCCACATCAATTAAGCCCGCCATCGGGATCATGATCTCAAGGTTGCCAACATAAGACGTTGCACATGCTGGTGCGTCGTCTTTGTTTTCAAGCATTGTAAACTCTTCAATTTTTGCAAGTGATGCTAAAAATGATTTGTTTTCTTCAATGCGTCGCACGTCGTCGCTCGATGCATTAGCAAGTAATACGCTAAGTGGTTTACTTGGACTAATATCCATTTCACCACGAATATTACGAATAGCTAAAATGAATTGTTTAACCCACTCCAAGTCATCCATCGCTTTAGCATCAACGCTTGCTTCATTATATACAGGGAACGGCTGAACCATAATGCTGGTACCCGCTGTTTCAAGGCCTGCAAGTGGTGCAACACGCTGCCAAATCGTTTCAGTGATGTACGGCATCATTGGGTGCATTAAACGCAGTAAGCTTTCAAGTACGGTAATAAGTGTATTACGTGTACCACGTTGCTGCGCTTCATTACCTTTAAATAATACCGGCTTAGTTAGCTCTAAGTACCAATCACAAAACTGGTTCCAAGTGAATTCGTAAAGTGTGTTAGCAGCTAAGTCAAAACGGTAGTTATCTAAATGCTCTGTATAGGTTTTAACGGTTGCTTCATATTGACCTAAAATCCAGCGGTCAGCTAATGAAAGCTCCGTTTGAGCACCGTTTGCAAAACCACAGTCTTGCTCTTCTGTATTCATTAATACGTAACGGCTCGCGTTCCATAATTTGTTACAGAAGTTACGGTAACCTTCAAGGCGGTTCATATCCCAGTTAATATCACGACCGGTAGATGCCATTGCAGCAAGGGTAAAGCGAAGGGCGTCGGTGCCGTGTGCTTCAATACCGCCTGCAAATACTTTACGCGTATCTTTTTCGATTTTTGCGGCAAGTTTTGGCTGCATCATATTACCAGTACGTTTTTGTACTAGGTCTTCAAGTTCAATGCCGTCAATCATGTCTAGTGGGTCAAGTACGTTACCTTTTGACTTAGACATTTTATCGCCATTGTCGTCACGTATTAAGCCAGTTACATATACGGTTTTAAACGGAACTTGTGGTTTGCCATTTTCGTCTTTTACAAAGTGCAGCGTCATCATAATCATGCGCGCAACCCAGAAGAAAATAATATCAAAACCAGTTACCAGCACGTCAGACGGGTGGAAGGTTTTTAAATCATCAGTATTTTCTGGCCAACCTTGTGTAGAGAACGTCCAAAGCGCTGATGAGAACCACGTATCAAGTACGTCTTCGTCTTGGCTTAGGGTTACGCTTTCTGCAATGTTGTTTTCACGGCGTACTTCAGCTTCGTCGCGACCAACAAATACGTTACCTTCATTGTCGTACCAAGCTGGGATACGGTGACCCCACCAAAGCTGGCGTGAAATACACCAATCTTGTACGTCGTTCATCCACGAGAAGTACATGTTTTCGTACTGCTTAGGTACAAATTGAATATCGCCGTTTTTAACAGCGTCTTTTGCAGGCTCAGCAAGTGGTGCAACACGTACATACCATTGGTCGGTAAGTAGTGGCTCAATTACAACACCAGAGCGATCGCCGTAAGGAACCGTTAAACCATGGTCTTCAATTTTTTCAAGTAGGCCTAGTTCTTCAAATTCTGCCACAATTGCTTTACGCGCTGCAAAACGATCAAGTCCGTGTAGGCGCTCAGGAATTGGCGCATCAAACTCAAGCTCTTTACCGTCAAAGGTGTATGTTTCACCTTGGGTAAGAATAGCGGCGTCTTTATCGAAAATGTTGATCATCGGCATTTGATGACGCTTGCCCACTTCGTTATCGTTAAAGTCGTGCGCTGGCGTTATTTTTACACAACCCGTGCCTTTATCTTTATCGGCATGTTCGTCAGCAACAATTTTAATACGACGATTAACGATAGGTAATAAAATCTCTTTACCGATTAAATCTATGTAGCGTTCGTCATCAGGGTTTACTGCAACACCTGAGTCGCCAAGCATGGTTTCTGGACGGGTTGTAGCTACTACTATGTAGTCTTTTCCGTCTTGTGTTGTTACGCCATCAGCCAGTGGGTAACGTAAGTTCCACATGTGGCCTTTTTTGTCTTTGTTTTCAACTTCAAGATCAGAAATAGCAGTGTGTAATTTAGGATCCCAGTTTACTAGGCGTTTGCCACGGTAAATTAGGTTTTCTTTATGAAGGCGTACAAACACTTCTTTAACGGCTTCAGATAAGCCATCGTCCATTGTGAAACGTTCACGATCCCAATCAACCGATGCGCCAAGGCGACGAAGCTGTTTGGTAATAGTGCCGCCAGATTCTTTTTTCCATTCCCAGATTTTATTAATAAAATCTTCGCGGCCTAAATCGTGGCGTGTTTTGCCTTCTTCGGCATGCAGTTTACGCTCAACCAACATTTGCGTTGCAATACCTGCATGGTCAGTACCTACTTGCCATAATGTGTTGTTACCTTGCATACGCTTAAAACGCGTTAGGGTATCCATTATTGTATCTTGGAAGGCGTGGCCCATGTGCAAGCTACCAGTGACATTTGGCGGCGGGATCATAATTGAATACGGTACGCCTTGGCCAGATGGCTTAAAGTAGCCTTTTTGTTCCCAGTCTTGATATAGAGACTGTTCAATATCTTGCGGATTGTAGGTTTTATCCATTACACAGAACCTTAAATAAGTACTTAAATTAGTTGGTTAGTTTGCCTGATTGGCTAGCTATTAATATCTTGCGTGGTGAGATTGGCACCGAGTTGGCGTAGCTTTTTAAAACGCTCGCGGGCTGCCTGTTTAGCAGCTGCTTCTACGGGTACAAAATCAAAAACTTGGTTAAACCGACGAATGTAATCCGGTAACTGAGTAGCCAAGTTAATTAAAACTTTACGATTGCCAACAGGTGGCGTAATACCAATTTCTACCGGTGCGCCGCCTTTAGGGCCTTCACCTTGTAAATTATGTGGCACAAAACTATCTGGATCGAATGCCCAAATTATTTCATCAATGGCACAGGCTGCTTCGTTATCGTTAACACAAATAAACACACGCTGCCCATTTCGATACTGATCGGCCGCAATTTGAGCAGCCAAAGCAAAATGATCGTCAGCTTTAGCTTTAGACTCATCTTGTTGCTTTAGAACGAAAAATTTAGCGTTCATGTTCATTGTATCGGGGTTTCCCATGACATTGAATGCATACCAAATTGATATACATAAATTAAGAGGCAGATTTTGCCATATAACGGGGTTTGCTTCAATTAATACACAAATAAATAAGGCGCCAAATGGCGCCTTATAAGTAGCTAAACAGTGTGTTTAATCTTGAGCGGCTTCACTTACACCAGCTCTATTTAGTAAATACTGAGTAAGCATAGGAACAGGACGACCCGTTGCGCCTTTTTTAGCGCCACTGCGCCAAGCTGTACCGGCAACATCTAAATGCGCCCAATGATACTTTTTAGTAAATTTAGACAAGAAACATGCCGCAGTAATAGTACCCGCAGAGCGTCCGCCTAAGTTTGTAAAGTCAGCAAATGGGCTCTCTAGTTGATCTTGATAGTCATCCCATAACGGTAACTGCCATGCGCGGTCGCCACTTTGCTCAGACGCTTTTAATAAATCGTGTGCAAGTGGGTTATGGTTTGATAGTAAACCAGTCGCATGCGCGCCAAGGGCTACAATACAAGCGCCAGTAAGTGTTGCTACGTCAATAACGGTATCTGGATTAAAGCGTTCAACGTACGTTAGTGCGTCGCACAATACTAAACGACCTTCAGCGTCGGTGTTTAACACTTCAACTGTTTGCCCTGACATTGTTGTTAAAATATCACCCGGGCGATACGCGTTTGAGCCAGGCATATTTTCACAGCCAGCTAAAACACCAATAACGTTAATTGGCAATTGCATTTGTGCAAGTGCACGCATTGCGCCAATAACACCTGCAGCGCCGCCCATGTCGTATTTCATTTCGTCCATGCCTTCGCCTGGTTTTAATGAAATACCGCCTGAGTCAAACGTTAAGCCTTTACCAACAAGTACAATAGGGGCTTGGTCGTCAGCGGCGCCTTTGTAGTTAATAATCGACATAATCGATTCGTTATCACTACCTCGGCCAACAGCTAGGTAAGAATTCATACCTAGTTCTGCCATTTGCTTTTCGCCAATAATATCAACAGTGATGTTGTCAAAATTAGTTGCCAACTCTTGTGCTTGCTCGCCTAAGTACACTGGATTACAAATATTTGGTGGCATATTAGCCACGTCTTTACACAGCTTACTACCTGCAGCAATGGCTAAACCATGCTCAATGGCACTTTCGCCAATCGTTAGTTCGCGTCGTGTTGGTACGTTAAACACCATTTTACGAAGCGGACGACGAGGATCTACTTTTTTACTTTTTAATTGGTTAAACGTATATAAGCAATCTTGTGTTGTTTCTACTGCTTGACGAACTTTCCAGTAAGTGTCGCGACCTTTAACGTGTTGCTCTGTTAAAAAGCAGACTGCTTCCATAGAGCCTGTTTCGTTTAAGGTATTAATAGTTTTAGAAATAATTTGTTTATATTGCTTATCATCAAGCTCGCGCTCTTTACCACAACCAACAAGCAATATGCGCTCGCTTAATACATTGGGTACATGATGCAATAATAAAACTTGGCCTGGCTTACCTTCTAAGTCGCCACGGCGAAGTAAATTAGAGATATAGCCATCACTAATTTTATCGAGTTGTTCACCAATGGGGGATAACCTACGTGGCTCGTAAACGCCAACCACAATACATGCGCTGCGCTGTTTTTCTGGGCTACCACTTTTTACGTTAAATTCCATTGTCACTCCTGATTTTGAGTCATTTAAGTTAGTAAGTTGGGGCTAAAAAAGTATTTTCTAGTCTTATCTACGTAACTTATGTAAGGATAATTCTTATTTTAGCTGATTTTGCTAGACTCTTACTGTGTAATTGAACTTTATATGCTTAAGGGCTACTAATGCAACATTATATCGTGCACTTAGGTAGGATAATTAAATTTGATGGCTTATAATAATAGCCTATTTGCCGGTATTAATTGGGTAAAATAGCTATTTAACTATTCAATTCTCACTATCGTAGTGAAATTCCATGTTTAACAGGGGCGAGCATTGCTAATTTTCCGTTATTTGACCGCTGAGGTTTTAAAATCGCAGGTCGCCGTATTTTTAACTTTAATGACAATATTTTTGTCACAAAAGTTAGTTGGTATTTTAGGTGATGCCTCTGAGGGCAGCATTCCTGCTAAATTAGTGCTATCGATGATTGCACTAAAGCTTCCACAACTAGCCTCGCTAATACTTCCGCTGAGTATATTTTTAGGCATTATTTTGGCTTACAGCCGTATATATGCAGATAGCGAAATGACCGTCCTTAAAGCCTGTGGCGTAAGTGAATGGTATGTTGTGCGCGTAACGCTTATATCAAGCGTTGGGCTTGCCATATTAGCCGCTGCATTGACTATGTATATAGCGCCGTGGGCAAGCGAGCAAGAGTATCAATTGAAAGAACAAGCCAAAGCCGATGCGGGGTTATCTGCGCTCAGAGCTGGGCGGTTCCAAGAAACCGGTAACGAAAAAGCCGTGGTGTTTATTCATAATATTGAAAAAGGCGGCAAAGAGCTCAATAAGGTATTTGTTGCACAGTTACCCGATAGCGAAAAAGGCAATCTAGCGCGCTTAGTATATGCAGAGCAAGGTGTTGTGGTTGAAGCCGTAAATGGTGAGCAACAGCTAGTACTAACAGACGGTAAACGTTACGAAACAGACGGCACAACGCCTGCACTTAATTTAACAGAATTTGATGGTTACAGCGTACAAATACGAGAGCAAGAAATAGAGCATCAACGCCGTAAATTAGAGGCTGTGCCAACTAACCAATTATTGGCTATAAACACTCCTGAATCTATTGCTCAATGGCAATGGCGACTCGCTATTCCGTTATCAATCCCGCTACTTACCTTACTGGCAGTACCGCTAAGTGTGGTTAATCCTCGCCAAGGTAAATTTGCAAAACTAGTGCCTGCTATTAGCTTGTACTTAGGCTACTTTATTTTACTAAATGCCGCTAAATTTGCAGTTGAAGATGGCAAAATCCCGCCTTCAATCGGCTTGTGGTGGATTCATCTAAGTGCCCTGTTTATAGGTGGGTTATTAATTATAAAAGGGCGACCACTGGGCGCTTGGCTTAAAGCCGTTGTAACTAAGCGGGAGTTAGGCTCATGATGAAAACGCTTGATTGGTATTTAGGCCGCAGTATTTTACAAACTACTGGCTTTGCATTGTTGGTACTTGTTGGTATTAGCACCTTAATTAAGTTTATCGACCAGTTAAAGTCGGTAGGGCGCGGCAGTTACGATTTAATGACTGCAATGCTTTATACGCTTTATACAATTCCTGGCGATTTAGTGGTGTTTTTTCCGATGGCTGCGCTAATAGGTGGCTTAACAGGTTTAGGGGCGCTTGCCTCAAACAGTGAGCTTGTAGTTATGCAAGCCGCTGGTATGTCGCGCTTACAAATAATTGGCTCAGTGATGAAAACCGCCGTATTCATGGCTATCTGCATGATGGCACTTGGCGAATGGGGCGCACCTGAAGCACAATTGCACGCTAAAGAAATGCGTAACCAAGCAATACATGGCGGCGATGTGTTTAATACACAAAAAGGTGTATGGGCTAAAGACGGCAATAATTTTATTAATATTGAAGACGTTGATGACAACGGCAGGCTCAACGGGGTGCATATGTACCACTTTGATAAATCGTTAGAGCTTACCCAAATAACTAAAGCAAGGGATGCACTGAGCCGAAAAGATGGCTGGTTACTTCGTGACGTTAACAAAGTTATTATTACTAGCGAAAAAACGACAACAGAGCAACTGCCTGAAGAGTTTTATCCTTCGCAACTCACAGCTGAAAAGTTAGGGGTTGTTTCGGTAAAACCAGAGTCGCTTTCGTTCACTGGGCTTTGGTCGTATTTAAGTTACCTAGAGCAAAACGAGCAAGACACAAGTACCTACGAGCTTGCTCTATGGCGTAAGTTGATGCAGCCTGTATCTGTTGCGGTAATGCTGCTGGTGGCGCTGTCGTTTATATTTGGCCCACTACGTACTGTTACCATGGGCGCACGTATTATTATGGGCGTTGTAACGGGGATTGTGTTTCACTTAACTAATGAAATATTTGGCCCTGTAGTTATGGTTTACCAAATACCTGCCATTATAGGTGCGGTATTGCCCAGTATTATATTTATAGGCTTTGCGACCTATTTGATGAATAAACGGGTATAGATTTACTTATTCGAAGTACGAAAAAGGGTGACCACTGGTCACCCTTTTTGCTTTTTAACTACTGCTTAATTACCGCTTAACTCACGATTTGAAAAGTTAGTATTAATCAAGCTCACTATAAATACGTCTGTTTTCTTCTTTAGTAAGCGCAATAACTTCTGTTTTAGAGATGTAATCTTGCAGTGCTTTTTTGTTTTTAAAATCGACTAACACCACCAAATTACCTAAACCGAGTAAAGCGCTAACGCTGCGGATAATTGATTGCGGCCAGCTAATTAAATTACCCTCAAGAGTTTGTACTTTTAAACGCCATGCACGCATGCCAATGGTTTGCCCGCTTTTAGTCCAAAAGTAGCCAAAAAATACTAAGGTAACAATAATTAAAAGGGCGGTACGAATACCCGAAAGAAGATTTGAATTTTGAATAAAGGCAGATACATCCTCTGCGCCATTTAAACTAATTACATCGAGAGAAATAAGCCCTTGTACTGCAAATAAATACAGCACTACAGTTAACATCGCAAACGCAATAATGGCTAACGTATCGTAAACTAACGACGCAAAACGGCGCCAAAAACCAGCACGTGGAAACTCACCCGACATAAATACACTCTCACTATTAATATGCGGGGTAGTTTAGCAAAAAAGCTTACAAATACTAAGTTATGTTAATGCTTAGAGAGGGAATTGATTTTATTACTTAAAGTTATTACCTACAGGGGAAATGAAAAAGACCCTGCTATTGGTAGCAAGGCCTTTTAATTTATAGCGGATTTAACCTAGCTTTATAGCAAGGTATTTTATATCGTCACCACTTATTTGCGGTAAAAAATAAATATCGCCGTATTTAAAATACTGCTGCGAGTTAATTATTACGGCCTGTGCTGCCTGAGGCAATGAATCGTAAGTTTGGCCCAAGCTATAATCATTCACATTCCCCACTTTTATTGCCTGATTAAGACGGGTTGTTGGCTCATCAACCACTGTATAGCCGTCATTATTTGCGACGTAGTACACATTTTGATAAGTGTAGTAAGTCGTATTATGGCGCTTAAAATGCCTGTAATTTCTTGGCAACGTATTAATACGTAGGCCTCTAGGTGGTGTAACTACATGGTAGCCTCTTTTAGCTTTACGGTAGTAAAGGCCGTCATTAAACGTAAACGAAATACCATTAAATCTAATAGAGGCACTATTGCGCGGTAAATGATTTATAAATCGATTTTGTCTGTAAGAGACTGAATTATGATGGTTTGTTAAATAGTTATATTTGCGCTGGTTGTAGCGGTATTGTTCACGCTTTTCCTGCTTGTGCTTTGCGAGTCTACGTTTTTCTTGCTTACGGTCTTCTCGTTTTTCTTTTTTATGTTCAATACGCTGCTTTTTTTCATGGCGGCGTTCATCGCGTTTATATTCAACACGTTTGTCGTGATCACGTTTAAAGCTTTTATCATTCTCTCGCTCGTTTGGTGCTCCAAGCGCAGAGCCTGATACTGCGCCAATGGCTAGCAGTGCAGGTAGTAAAAAAGTAAGTTTCATAGTATTGCCTCGTTTATGTTTTTACATAACTGGGTTCAATACTAGCGGTTCAAACTGAATGTTAACTGACATACAACAGCAAACGGAGCTATGCTTACAGCTTTTTACATTTTACTGACGGTTCTTGACATAATCTCTAGTTATTGACGATTTTTAAGGGTGATTCTGTTCTTTTTAAGTATATTTATTATGAGAGATATTTTAATAATATTGCTATTAAATTATGTACTTGGACTTTTTTGTTGTGCTTAGAAAACGTTATTTCCGTGCACTTTTAGATGTGATAATACCAATAATAGAGTTTAAGTGGTGTAAAAAGCTAAGTTTGCGGCGCATTGTTTATTGCCGCAAACATGACTTTATATTTTAAAGTGCGCATTTATCTTTTAATAAATTTAAGGCTAGGGTGATACGTTATGACATTAACTTTAACAAATGCTGTGTTATTAACGTTTCTTTTAACAACTTTAACTGGAACATACTTGATTACCTTAGTTTGGTTAATTTTTTTCAGTTCTCGTTTTAGCTGAACCTTTTTATATTCTTGCTTTGTATATCTATCATGTGGTGCTGCAAATGCAGAACTAGATAAAGTGCCCATAACTAATAGTGCAGGTAGTATAAATGTAAGTTTCATAATATTGCCTCGTTTGTGGTTAACATGGCTAGTATTGACGTTTGAAACTGAATGCCAACTGCATGCAGGGCAACTGTAGGGAGGCTTTACACCCTTTTACTTATCTTTACTATTCTTGACGCTAATACCATTGCGCAGTAATACTTAATCAATTTGAGAGGTTAAATCTAGCGTTAACTTTATTAAAAAATGACTGCTATACGACTGCATAAATGCAGAAGGTAGAGCAATGACAGAGCAATTGTCGAGAACAACTAATAACAAAATTTTAGCTGTGTTATCAACACCGTTTTCTTACCTCAAAACAGGTAGCTTAATTAAGGTACCAGGTATAAAACCGTATCGGTTCTATACCAATCCCATATATCGTTTAGAGTTTAGGTTGACTACTTTTGATAAAACGGGTAATCGCTATAACCCACTTCGGTACCGCCATACATAGTGGCTGCATCGGCTTCGTTAAACGTCCAATTATTCGCTATACGCTCTGGTAAATCAGGGTTAGCGATAAACGGGCGACCAAATGCAAATAAGTCACCATAACCTTCACCTAAAATACGCACTGCTTTTTCTACTGTGTATTTACCAGCATAAATAATGCGACCTGAAAATTCGGCTCGTACTGCTTTATAAAATTCTTGTGGTAAATCAGGAGCATTTTCCCAATCAGCTTCCGCTATTGATAAGTAAGCAATGCCAGCTTGCTCAAGCACTTTAACGGCTTGTACATAAGTATGATGAGGGTTTGATTCAACAAGTCCTAGATACACTCGTGTTTCATCTGTACTTTCAAATAAAGGAGCAAAGCGAACACCTAAACGGTTAGCGCCTACAACGTCACTTACTGCTTCAACAATCTCTTTTAAAAAACGTAGGCGATTAGTAAGTGTTCCACCGTATTGATCGTCACGGTTATTAGTATGCTCAGAAATAAACTGATTAACTAAATACCCGTTAGCACAATGCAGCTCCACACCATCAAAGCCTGCTTCTAGAGCATTACGTGCAGCTTGCGCATACATGTTTACCAGCTCGCCAACCTCAGTAGTACTTAGTGCACGGGGGTCACTTGGGTCAGCCAATGCGCCTTCACCTGGTGCGGTTTCAATAAATACTTTTACATTGTCAGCCACAATATCTGAAGGGCCAACTGGTTTACCTGAATTTGGTTGCAGTGTGGTGTGCGATACGCGCCCTACATGCCAAAGCTGAGCAAAAATAACACCGCCTTTGGCGTGTACTGCGTGTGTTACTTTTTTCCAGCCTTCAATTTGTGCTTGCGAGTGAATACCAGGTGTCCAAGCGTAGCCTTGGCCGCGAGGTTCTATTTGCGTGCCTTCGGTAACCATAAAGCCAGCCGATGCGCGCTGCGCATAATACTCAGCCATTAATTCATTAGGAATATTGCCAGGCTGAGTGCTGCGAGAGCGAGTAAGAGGTGGCATCACAATACGGTTTTTAAGTGTAAAAGGGCCAAGCTCAATTGATGAGAATAAAGGGGCGGTATTAACTGATTCTGATTTCATTTTAAATTCTCTTATAAAGCAAATAAAGGCTTAAATAGTGGTTAAGCAACGTTGGCAGCATAGAGATTTAAAGATACAATTTGAAACAACACTTTTTTGTACAGCATACAATTATGAATGGTATTAGTCGGCTCGATATAAAACAGTTAAGAGTGCTCAGTAGCTTGTTAGAGCTGCAAAATCTGTCGCAAGTAGCTAAAAAAATGGGGTTAACGCAACAAGCCATTAGTGAGCAACTACGAAA
Organism: Pseudoalteromonas sp. SWXJZ10B; assembly: GCF_015864475.1. NCBI lineage: Bacteria > Pseudomonadati > Pseudomonadota > Gammaproteobacteria > Alteromonadales > Pseudoalteromonadaceae > Pseudoalteromonas > Pseudoalteromonas sp. SWXJZ10B. The sequence goes on along the minus strand of NZ_JADYXD010000021.1, from coordinate 30,041 downwards.
GCTACGAGATTTATTTGACGATCGCTTATTTATTCGCCAAGGCAATAACATGGTTGCTACTCCTAAAGCGCAAGGACTCAAGACGCCAGTTAATCATATTTTAAAGCAATTAGAGTCGTTACTAGAGCCCGAGCAGTTTAGTCCGCAAACCTATAAAGGCGTGTTTACCATAAGCGCAACCGACTATGCCACGCAGGCTTTACTACCGCAATTATTTAATATTACCCGTCGCGAAGCCCCCGGTTTAAAGCTGATAGTGCGCGACTTTGCATCCGATAACGTTAATCAACTTATAACGGCAGGCGAGCTTGATTTATTGATTAGCTTTCCAGAATTTATACCCGACAATCTTTCTTATATTACTTTGTTTGAAGAGCAGCATTTGTGTATTACCGGTATAGGTAACACTACTTACACTGAGCCTTTGAGTTTGGCGCAATTTGCAAAGCATCCTCAGCTAGTGGTATCGCCATCGCGCGCTAATTTGCGCGGATCGCACGATCAATGGTTTGAAAGCCAAGGGCTAAAACGTAATATTGTTATGTCGGTACCGAGTTTTTCAGCCGTGCCTGACATTTTACATACAACCGATATGTTAGCGTTTTACCCATCAAGATTATTACCAAATAGCAAAGTTAAACAACTAAAAATAGAAGCTCTGCCTCCTACATTTAAAGTAATAGCTGCATGGCATCCACGTACTAACAACAGCCCAATTCATAAGTGGTTGATAGAGCAGCTGCAAAATTTATAACAGCAAACTTTAATACAAGTATTAATGTAAGTATTAAAGCAAATACTGTTACCATAATTAACAATAGTTATTAAAGATTGTCGTCAGCTAATAACAGTGTCCTACAATTGTGTTTTAAGTGCGGTAAAGGAATTATAAAGCTAAATGTTTAAGTTGTTTTTTTGTGTTTTTTGTTTTCTACTTTGTTTTAGTACTTTTGCTAACACAGTAAAAGAAGATGTTGAAAAAATACTAAGTGGATATTTAACGAGTAGTCAAAGTCGTGGGCTTATGGATAAGTTAGAGCGCAATTTACCTTATTCTTCATCGCTCGATACTGCTCGCGTTAAAACTGTAAAGTGTTGGTTTTATGACCCCCAAAATGACAATAATTACATAGCATTAAATGATTTACTGACAGATGCTAATCAAGCAATCAAAAAAGCTGGCTCGCCTAAATTAAAACTCGATTTACAAACATGCCAAGCATTTCATTTATACCAACAAGGCAAAGTAAGTACAGCCACTTCAATGGCTAAAAATGTTATTAGTGCCACCTCTAAAAATCCAGAGCTTTATTATCAACATGCGACAGCTAACTTAATATTAGGGATAATTTTTCGTTCACAAGGTTCGTACCAGCAAGCTTTTTTGGCATTTCAACAAGCTTATAATACCTTTGAACAAGGCGATTTTTCTTACGATAAAGCGCTTATACTTAAGGAAATAGGGCTTATCCATGCCGATCTTCACAATTTTTCGCTCGCTGAAGAACAATTGCAAAGAGCAATTAATGAGCTGACAAATTATAATGAGCAAGAATGGTACATAGCCACAGATAGCCTAGCCCAAGCTTACGAAGCTCAAGGTAATTATCAAAAAGCGATAGTGTTGTACAGCAGTATACTCCCTGCTGTAACTAAGTATGAAGACGATGAAGGGAATGCTTACTTACTCTTTAAAATTGCACAAATAAATATTCAATTAAATAAGCTGCAAGAGGCTAAACAATACTTAAATCAAGCCAGGGATTTAACGCTAAATAGTGAGTGGATTAAATTTATTCAATCAATAACAACAGCTGAGTGGTTAATTAAAAAGGGTCGTCTAGATGAAGCGGAACTTCTTTATTTAGATTTTGAACAAAATAGTTCTCAAGTATGGTCAGTTGACTCTTTAACTCGTTTTTTAGAATTTAAGCGTGAATTAGCAGTGCAAAAAAATAACTATCAGCAAGAAGCCTTAGCTCAAAGAGAGTTATTAAAAATCGCAGATAGAAAAGTGCAAGAAATTGCAGATAATACATTACTATCTCAACGTTTAGCGTTTGACTGGGATCAGCAAAAACGAGAAATAACAAGGCTGCAAGAGTCATCAGAGGTAAAAGAGCAGTTATTAAATTTAGCTGATGAAAAAGCATTTTGGCAAATCGCATCTTTGCTGTTTTCTATTGGGCTGATATTGATTTTAGCTTACATAACTTATAAACAAACTCAGCATAAACAGCGATTTAAAACACTTGCATTAAAAGACGAATTAACAGGTATCGCTAATCGTAGAGCAATATTTGCATTTAAATACAACGCGATTAAAAAAAGCGAGTTTTTAGGGAATGCGTGTTCACTCATTGTTATTGATATAGACCACTTTAAACAAGTAAACGATACATACGGACATGATATTGGTGATGAAGTTATTATTTCTACTGTTAAATTTATAGAAAAAAACATTCGTCAAACAGATTGTGCAGGTAGGGTTGGTGGAGAAGAATTTTTAGTTGTTTTACCTAATACTGCACTTAGTTTTGCGCATGAAGTTGCCCAGCGTATACGCGAAAATATTGAGAATGTTACTCATACCTCACTCAATATAAAATCAACAGTAAGTATTGGTGTAGTACAAGTTAAAGCGGGCGAAGCCCCAAAAGATGCATCCCGACGAGCTGATGAAAAATTATACGCAGCTAAAAATGCAGGCCGTAATAAAGTAATGGTTTAATAACTCAATAATTATTGAGTTATTAAACGGCTAGTAATTTATTATTGAAAAATATAGCAAGCTAATTCACCTAATACTCATATGTATTGAGAGTGTATATCCTTCTTCGATACCTTTCAAAAAGAAGCTCTGCCTCCTACCTTTAAAGTAATAGCGCATGGCACCCGCGTACTAATAACAGCCCTATTCATAAATGGCTGATAGAGCAGCTGCAAAACTTATAAAATTCTTAGAAATGCAACGAGATCTAAACGCTCTTGCTTAGTTAATTTTAATGGCTTTAGTAGTTTCGTTGTTTTAGGGAAATGTGGATCGTTCAACTGGGTTTTTCTGGGCTTAGGTCTTGCTCCACCATGGTTGTACATGTTTACTATACCCAGTAGATCATCAAAAAGCCCATTGTGCATCCAAGGAAATGTTTGTGTTAAACCTAGTAATGATGGGGTTCTAAATAACCCTATATCACTTGGGTTATTTGTAATATTAAAGCGTCCTTTATCTTCAAAGTGGCGACCGTAGTAATGAAGCCCTGTGCCATGAAATTGGTTGTCACTTAATAGCGCGCCATTATGGCAAGTCATACATTTTGCTTTGGTTCTAAATAAATGTAACCCGTTTAATTCACTATCTGATAAGTGTCTAACCGCTTTTTTTGGATTACTCTGAACCTCATTAATAAATGATTTAAAACGAGTATTAGGTGCAATGAGTGTTCGCTCAAAAGCTACGAGGGCTTCTGCCATTTGTGCCATGGAGAGCGTATTTGAATTAAAAGCACTTTTATTAAATGCCGTATAGCTTTTATCTTTATTGACTCGCATTAAAGCTTTTTGTGGATCTAAGTCCATTTCAATTGGGTTGCTAATGGGCATAAGTGCTTGTTGCTCAGCTGTTTTAGCGCGACCATCCCAAAAAAAACTTTGCCACTGATCTATACCAAAAATTGCAGGGGTATTGCGGGTGCCCACTTGATCATTTATACCGATTGCAGTGGCACGACCATCATGAAAACCCTTATCTCGTTCATGACAACTTGCGCAGCTTACGGTTTTATCGCGTGAAAGCTGTGTATCATGAAAAAGCTTATTGCCAAGTGCAACGTGCTCTGCCCGTGGAGTGGCTATTGGCAATAGCGAAAGAGGCTCAACTATACGCTCATCACTGGTTTGAATGGCAGGCCAATTTACTTGGCTCTTACTATACAAACCACGTAGCTCTGTGTTGCTGTATTGTTGAGCGTGCATACTAAGGGGGAGTAATAATGTTATTAAACCAAGTAGCTTAATCATATTTATAAGTTACTCCAAGCCAAAACATTCGACCAGGTTCAATGCCAGCGGCTCCTTCGTTTACATTGTAAGTACGGGCGTTTAAAAGGTTAGATACATCAGCGCGTATTTCTACGTTGTGTTTTTCACTAATTTTAGGATTATATCGTAAGCTTAAGCCGACCATAGTGCGGGCACGAATAACACGTTGCTCATAAACATCAACCAAAGTAGATGTAATAGGGCAACTAATACAGCTCTTGTCTAGCTCAACGCTTTCACTCGCGCCTGTGCTAACAGCTGTATCAAAGCTACCACTATAGGTAATGTTTAAGCCTGTACTAAGTGAATCAAGCCAGTCAACATTCCAACCCATAGCGCCGGTTACGGGAGTTCCAAAATTGGTGCGAATTTGAGATAACTGGTTAAGTGTAACAAGTTCACCTTCTTCTTTAGCATTAACGTAATAAACTAGCTCATCAAGAGGGGTGTTATTTGCGGTTGCATTGTAGCTGTCGTTTGACACTTTATTTTGCGCATATGAAGCATTTGCCCAGAATGAATGTGCTTTAAATTGTGCACTCCATGCAATCGAGTAACGCTCAGAGCTACCTGTACCGCTGTTTGTTATTTCAATATATTTGAAGCCATCTTCACTTGGCGTATCAGCAGTTGAGCGAGACAATTGTTGATGCTTTTTCCGTTTTACATACTTAAGTGAAAAGTTACCAATTTTTTCAAATGAGTGAGCTATACCAAAAGCTAACTCGTCATCAAAAGGTGTTTGCACATCGTTAAAACGATATTTAAATGCGCCAGTGTAATTAGAGGGTAACCAGCCTTGTAAGTAGCCGTTTTCGATAGGGCGGTATTCGTTATACGAAAAGTTTTGTTGCTCTTTTATTTTATAACCAATAATTCCTGAATCATAATAACGGTTTACGCCTGCGCTTATTATTGTACGTCCATCATTAAACACATCGTAACCAAGCGAAATACGCGGGGCTAAGTTATGATTTTTTAAAAAATCATCATAGTTATAGCGCATTCCTAAGTTAATATTTACATGACCAAGCGTTAAATGATCGGTGATATATAAAGCGCCACGGTTAAGTCCTACATTTATATATTCAGCAGGTGTAACTTTACGACCATTAAAATACTGTGCAGTACTTACAATGTTATCGCTATAAGCTGCAATATGTTCAGGGTTATTAAAATCAATACTCCCTCCCAATTGCTCGGTAAGTTGCTCTATAGAAATAGCAGATTCAAGCGATTGGCAATCAAGCGTGTAACCGCTGCAATTAAGTGGTGCACTGGCGCTTGACCAAATAATAGGAGAGTCGTATGTGTAACTATTTTGAAAACGTTCACGTTTCACTTCTTGGTGTATAAGCTCTATACCAGCTTTAATATTGTGCTCTACACTCAAAAATTTAAACGTATTAAAATCGAGAGTGTTTTTCCAACTCGTGGTCAATTGTGTGTTATCGAGCGCCCCATACCCACCTTGCTTGGAATAACGCGTATTAGATAATCCTTGGTCCGCAAATTCTCCCCATTGCTTTCCTTTTGCCTGCAACCAATTATAAAAGTGATCTTGGGACTCTCGACTGCTATCGCTTAAATTTACATTAAGGTTACTGTGCCATGTAGCAAAGCTTAAATTTTCTGTTAGCGATATTACGCCGCCCACTGCTCCACCTTCTAAGTGAAAGTTACTGTCTTTGGTATCAACAATAAAGTTATCAACTTCGTAAGGGGCGTACATTAAACTAATATCAAGCTGATCGACCCAGCCATTTTTGTATCCATATTTAACTAATGCATTAATATTTCGGCGACTTTGCGTTTTTGGTTGACCCAGTGAAAAATCACTAATGTCGCTGGTAAGGTAATTAACGCTTACCATAAGTCCGTGGCGTTCATTGAGTTGTTTATTGGCGCTCAATGAGTAACTTATTTTTTTAAACTCTGGGGCTTCTAGCGCTTCATCATCAACATTTCGTTGTCCAGACTCTTCATCAGCTTTAAGAAAATGGTATTCTCCCCAGCTACTTTGATTCCCACGCACACCAAAGCTAAAGCTGTCTTTTGCAAAAGCACTTTTGGTTTTAGCATCAACAATTCCACCTGAAAAACCACCAAATTCGGCTGGAATGTTATGGTCGTACACGGTTATTGATTCAACAATATCTGAATTTACATTCATGCTTTGCACACCGCCCGACACATCATTGCTGGTAGCTGTAACTCGTGTAGCACTGGCGGGATCAATACGGTTGTTGTAGTTCATGCCATCAATCGAAAACCCTGTTTGCCAAGGTTGCGCGCCAGAAATAGATATTTCGGGTGCGCTAATTTCAGCCAAGCTTTCAATACTAAAAGCGTCGTTACTGAGTTGTACTCCAGGGAGGAGGGCAATTAACTCATTTATATCCCCATTACCTTTAGCGGTCGAGGTTATAAAGTTACGGTCGAGGTATGAGCGACCAATTACTTCAGGCACTTCAATACCTATGTACTGACCTTTTACTTCTATGTGTTCTAAGGCTTCACAACGTTTTTTTTCTTCATTTTGTAAAGTACTGCATATGGGTTTTGACTGGTCGGTCTGCTCTTGCTCGTTCGCTGCATAAGCGTTTTGGGTAAGCAAAAGCAGACACGCTAAGGTGCTAGGTGTCTGCATTTAAATCTCTTAATTAATTACCAAGTGGAGTACTGTCTTCGCTATCAATAATGCCGTCATTGTCGGCATCTTGATCGGCTATTAAACCTGAGGCTGTTATGTCGTCTTCGCTTACATTTGGTAGGAAAAAGTTAGGAAGTCCGTCGTGATCGGTATCTACACTGGCAACTGCTTTTTCTCTAAAGTCATCACGGGCAGCTATTAAACTTGCCATTTCAGTATAAAGGTTGAGTTTATCTGCTGAGCCATTTACGCTATTTTCAATTAACGAAATTGCTTTAGCATTATCACCAAGAAGCACATGAGCAGAAACTAAGTCCATCATATTACTTTGTAATGCGGTGTCTGAAAGCGCAGTAATGCGTTCCTCTAAAGTATTAATTAACGTAGACGTTGGTGCTTTAAATCCTTGGTATTTAGCTTCATAGTCATTAATGTTTTGAGCATTAGCCCCCATAGATGACAACGCACTGTAAATAGTGAAATACCCAGTTTTAGGCGCTTCAATATCTAAAATATACTCTTTTAAAAGCTCAACTAGATCGGTTAATTGGTTGCTATCAAACTCTGAAATTAAAGGCGTAATTTCTTCAACCGATAAAGTAAATGTGTCTAATGCTTGTGTTGAATAACCCGCATCAATCATAAAACCAAGTGTTTCTAAGCGGTTCTCAAAGCGATCTTCAGGGGTTTCTAGTTCTGATATATGGTTAAGTAATTGCGTATATATAGCTGGGATACCATCTGTTGAGCCAGATCGAGTTAGCGTCATTATTACATTGCTATGAACTGAAATTTGGCTGCTAGATGAGAGTGTTTGTAGCTCACCGCTTTGTAGTTTTTCGAGCATAGTAATGCACTTTTCAGCTTGAACTTTTTCATCCATACCAACGCGACCGCTTATTTCAACAAAAGCAGAGCAGCCTCTAAAACCAGTAAGATACGTTGCATAACTCTCGGCTTGTATGTACTCATCTGAAATAAGTAAGTCACCGGCATAATTCATTACTTGTTGAGCTAAATCATTTCGATTAAATTGGCTCAAAATAAGTGCAGTACCAGGTAAGTTTGTAGTATCGGTTAACCCCTGAAATAGCACGTTATATTCATCTTTATCTTTAAAAGGTTGAGCAACTTCATCGAGTACTGTTGTTGCATCTTCGCCTGCTAATAAACGCTGCGCCACAATAAATGAAACCATTGAGCGTTGTGCAAATGATTGCTCCCACTCAGATGTAATTAGTTCATATGCAGGGTTTTGAGTTGTGTCGTACAGCGCCTCGATAAGTGTAGCCAAATTACTTAGTGCATACGGGTAGTAGCTAAGAGTTGCTTGTGAATAAGGTGAGGCAGCATAATTATAATTACTATCGAAATTAGTAATACCATAAAGAGCGAGTGCTTTATTAGTATATTCACGTGCAAGTTCTAACTGATTAGTTTGTAATAAAAACTCTGCCGACCATGCTAAATATAATATACGAGAGCGGTGAGTTGGCTCTCCTTTATAATCACCATTTTTTGCTATTACGTAGCCTGTTTTATTACTTAATTGAGCGAACGATTTAGCGAATAACTTTGCAGTTTCTAAGTTTTCAGTAGTGGGTGTCGCTGCATATGATTCAAGAGTTGAGCTTGCAGCACTTGAAAATGCAGTAATAAAGTACCCAAATGTAGTTGTAAACTCATCCTGTGCTGCGTTTAATGCATAGCCTTCAATTTGTTCAATTAAGCTAGTTGCTTGCGACAGTTGTAATGCATCTAAATAGTCTCGTGTAATAGTTAACAACCAAGATGCATCATTTCTGTCTATATTATCCAATCCTTTTTCAGCAAGGTATTGGTTATAAGATGTTAAAGCTAGCTCTCTATATTCTATAGCTTGCTCAGAGCGATTAATCGTATCCAGTGCACTGGCTACTTTTAAAAGCCCATCGGCATAGGCTGTTTGTTCATTAATCAGCGCTAAATACTCTTGTGCGGTAGTTAAAAAACCAGCGCGCGCATAAGCTGCAGCTTGAGTTTGATAAATACTATAACGAGATAGTTCATCGTTAATATTTTCTGTTATTAAATCGGCTTGTTTTAAATGAGACTTATCTGAGCTGTAGTAGTAGTTACGTTTGTCTTCATTTGTTACATAAGAGGGGCTAAGTGAAATAGTCGCAGTTAATGGCTCACTTATAATGCCGTCGGTATAACTAACGGTAAATTCATCATTTTGCGTAGTGAGTGTTTGTGCCTCATAGCTAAATTCACCAGTTTCACTATTTATAGATATTACACCACTACTTGGCGGTGTAAGTAGCGTAATGCTCACTGCATCACCATCAACATCACTAGTATTTATTTTACCTACACTTGTTGTTGAGGTAGTAAATGTAACATTAGTTGTTGAAATAGTAGGTTCATCATTAATGTTTTCAATAATAAAACGTACAACAACATCAGCGCTTAAACTGCCGTCACTTGCTGAAATAGTCGTGCTATCTTCACCAAAAAAATCAGCGTGTGGTGTGTAAGTAAATTCACCGTTAGCCTCTAATGTAATAATGCCGTTACTTGGCGATTGCGCCAAAGTATAACTAAGCGGGTCGTCGTCAGTGGCTGAAACCTGTCCTGAAAAAGCGGTATCTTCGTTAAGCGTAAAACTTAAATTTGATTGGGTAAATAATGGTGCACTGTTGCCCGAGCCGCTTCCACAACCTGCTAAAGCGAGTGCGCATAAAATAGGGGTAAATTTAATAAGTCTGTTCATTATTGTTAATATTAGAAGTTAATAATGTTGCGAATGATAACGCATATCAATTGTGTTTCACAGTTCGAAGTCGGTATTTATGTTAAAAATAAGAATGTTACCTTTAACTAATCAAGGGTTTAAAAAACAAAGAGACGTTAAAGTAGAAAGGTGTATAGCTAATGTAAATATTTTAAGTTCAGCTAAAAAGTACTCATATACTTAACTAATGAAAGCTTTTCTCATTATTAAATGTAGGAGCTGAACAAAATTACCACCTATAAAATAGCTTAAAATATGAGTTTGCATCGACTTAGTATTTTTAATAAATTTATTAATCAAAATTAAATAGGTTAATGCCATTTAACCTCTCCTTAACCCTCGACCGAATAAGCTATGTGCAATGGTATGAATTAGGCATAGTTAAATGGTTTATTTTAAAAAGCACTCAACCGGTTTGTTACTTGCACTTAGTTGCACGCTTGCTGCATGCAGTAGTCAGCCAAGCTATCAAGGTAATAGTACTGAGCAGTCGCTAAAGCAACATGCAAACTGGCAGTACACACAAAGTAACGCACAGCAAGTAAATTACATTACCGATTTGGTGGATATTGAAGGGCTTGATTCGCTTATTGAGCAAGCTGTTACTAATAATCCATCGTTTAATCAAGTGCATGTTGCATTAAAACTAGCTTATGCGCAGCGTGATGTAACCGCTGCAAGTCAGTGGTTTAGTGTAGATGCAGGATTTGACGCGCAGCGCAGTGAGACCGAAGGCACGCAATACAGCTCATCAGTAGGTATAAGCTGGGAAGCTGATATATGGCAAAAAATTGCTGACAACGTAGCCGCGCAAGATATGACTATTGCCAGTAACCAAGCTACTTATCAAGGTGCTAAAGACACATTAGTAGCGAGTGTTATTCGTACTTATTTAAATATTATTTTGCAGCAAAATTTACTCGATATAGAGCAACAACGTTTAGTTGTTTTACAAAATAATGAGCAAAGTATTGTAGAGCGCTACCAATATGGGTTAGGTGATTTAGAAGCGCTTGATACCGCCCGTACTAGCACGGCATCTACTCGCGCAACCATTGCCGATTATCAAGAACAAATAGCAAAAGCAAAGCGTGCTTTAATGCTAATTGTAGGCACTGATAAACTTCAAAACCTGCCAAGTAAATTAACACTGCCAAGCGTTATTGAGCCATTAAGTACATTACCAGAGCAAGATTTGGCACGCCGACCTGACTTACAAAGTGCCTATTACAACATTCAGGCAAAGCATTACTTGGTTGATGTATCGTACAAAGAGCTACTACCGAGTATTTCGCTTTCGGCATCACTGAGTGATTTAGCAAGCACGCCAAGCCAAGCATTATTAACTAGCCCTGTGTGGAGTTTATTGGGTAGTTTAAGTGCCCCTTTATTTGAAGGTGGAGCACTGCGTGCGCAAGTTGATATTGCAAAATTAAATGCCGAGCAAGCGTTTTGGGAATACCAAGATACACTGCTAAGTGCGGTAAACGAAGTTGAAAATGCACTCGGGCAGGAGCAATCATTAACCGAGCAACAACTGCAAATTAGCAATGCACTTGCCAGCGCTCAACGCAGCTTTAGTAACTATCAAAGTAAGTATCAACAAGGTTTGGTTGATATTTTAGATTTGCTAACAGTGCAACAAAAAGTATACGACCTGCAAGCCCAGCTTAGCCAAATAAACTACACCCTTTTAACTAACCGCATAGATTTAGGCCTCGCTTTGGGCCTTGGAGTATCGTCATGAAAATTTCGCCAACACCGGTTGTTGTAACGCTTGTTGCTATTGTTTGTATAGGGCTTGCTATTATGTATAACGGTCAAAAAATGGCTGAACAAGCAAATAGCCCACAACCTGCCGCTATTAAAGCTATTGCCCCAAATGTATCGGTAATTAATGCAGCTCCGAGCACTTATCAGGCTTATGTTAGTGGGCATGGTGAAGCTAAAGCGCATTGGTCACTTAGCTTAAAAGCACAAGTTAAAGGCGAAGTAACCAGTATGAGCGAGCAATTTGCGACCGGTAACTTAATAACTAAAGGGCAGGTGTTTGCACAAATAGATAATACAGAATACTTACAGGCCCTAGCTAGCGCAAAAGCAACATTGGCTGATGCAAAACTAGCACTGCAAGAAGAACAAGATTTAGGTGAGCAGGCAAAACGTGAATGGGATCGCTCAGGCGTTACGCAAGCACCAAGCTCGCCGCTTGTATTTAGAACGCTGCAATTAGAAGCCGCGCAAGCTACGCTCGATAAAGCACAATATGCACTTAAAACCGCACTGCGTGATGTAAATAACACCCAGTTAAGTGCACCATTTGACGCTGTTATTTTATCGCGCGATATAGATTTAGGTACTTATGTAGGTATTGGCGATACGCTTGCCACGCTAAACAGTACCGACAAAATAGAAATAACCGTGCCGCTTTCATTAAGCCAGTGGCAAAACCTAGCAAATAATAAATCAGGCGAGGTTATTTTAACTGATGTAACCACCAATACTAAATGGAATGGTTATATTGCACGTTTTGAGCAACACCTTGATGATAGCTCACGTCAGCGCAGCGTAATTGTTGCCTTAGATAAACCCTTTGAGCAAGCAGCGCCGTTACTGCCTGGCACATTTTTAGCGGTAGAAATTGCCGGTAAGCAGTTAAGTAACGTAATAAAACTACCTGCTTCTGCCGTATCTCAAGATGGTTCAATTTGGTACGTAAATGATCAAAACAACTTAGTAAGCATACAAGCCAATAAAGTATTTGAGCGTGGTGATTACGTATATATTTCGCCAGTTGCAGAGCAAAGTACTTTAAAAGTAGTAACGCGCCCATTAGTAAGTTACCTAAGCGATATGAAAGTAAATCCAATTGTTGAGGAGATACAATAATGAGCCCTCATCAAGCACCTCAATCACCCAGTAATAATAATCCGCTGCACGGTATTATTAACTGGTTTGCAAATAACTCTGTTGCCGCTAACCTATTGTTAGTTAGTGTGATTGTAATGGGGGTTATGTCGCTTTCGACTTTACGTAAAGAGGCATTTCCGAGTTTAGAGCCGGATATTATTTCGGTGTCGGTGGTTTACGACAGTGGTGATGCATTGCAAGCCGAAGAAGGAATAGCGTTAAAAATTGAAGAAGCGCTCGAAACCGTATCAGGTATTAAACGTATTACCTCTACATCCGATGCTAGCGGCAGCCATGTAAGCATTGAAAAAAGTACTGATTACTCACTCGATGAGTTACTTGTTGACGTTAAAAACCAAGTTGACGCTATTAATAACTTTCCGGCAGATGCTGAGCAACCTGTTATTGATAAAGCCCGTAGGCAAGATCATGCATTAACGCTGCAACTTTTTGGGGATGCCGATCGCCATACATTACAAAACCTGGGCGAAAAACTTAAAGCCGATTTATTAGCGCAATCAGGTATTAGCGACGTAGCGCAGTCGGGTGTGATTGACCCGATGATGTCCATAGAAATCGACGAAGGTAAACTCCAAGCCTATGGCTTAACCATTAGTGACATAAGTGAGGTGATTAATAACGAGTCATCAAGCCCGCTTTCGACTAGTTTACGCGATAGTAGTAAAATTATACGCTTAAAAGCCGCTGACCAAGCTTACTGGCAGCGCGACTTTGCCAATATTGTATTGCTAACAACCGCATCAGGCACACAAATTAAGTTAGGCGATGTAGCAACCGTTACCGACTCATTTGCCGAAGATAGCAACTCATTAAGCCGTTATAACCAACAAAATGCCGTAGGCGTTGAAATTTTAATGGGCGATAACAGCGATATAACTACCATTGTTGAGCAAGCTAATAGCGTAATAGATAAATGGCACGAAAGCGGTTTATTACCTCAAAACGTAGAGCTTGAAAGCTGGCACGACAAAAGCACCATGATCACCGATCGTTTATCGCTACTTACTAAAAATGCCGTGACCGGTATTATTATGGTGTTTGTAATACTTGCCATATTTTTAAACGTACGCGTAGCGCTGTGGGTGGCTGGTGGCTTGCCGTTTGTATTTTTTGGTACGCTTTATTTTATGACCGATGGCTACACCGCACTGACCATAAACGAAATGACCACCTTTGGCTTTATTATGGCGCTGGGTATAGTGGTAGACGATGCCGTTGTTGTAGGCGAGAGTATTTACACCACACGTAAAAAACATGGCGATACATTAAATAATACAGTTTTAGGCACCATGAAGGTTGCTGTGCCAACAATATTTGGGGTGTTAACCACGGTGGCTGCGTTTGTGGCGCTTTCGAATGTATCAGGTAACTTAGGTAAAATTTACTCTCAATTTGCTACCGTAGTAACTATTTGTTTACTGCTTTCAGTTGTTGAATCAAAACTTATTTTACCATCGCATTTAGCCCACATTAGTACTAAACGCCAAGTTAAAAAAGGCTTAGGGGGTCTGTGGTCAAAAATACAACATGGTGCTGATAGTGGCTTAAGCTGGTTTAGCAAAAACATTTACTGCAAGGTTATTGAATTTTCACTGCGCTTTAGATACGCCGTAGTGGCTGCGTTTATCGCCTTTTTTATACTGGTTATTGGCATGCCAATGACAGGCACAGTTAAAGTTGGTTTTTTCCCAAGTATTGCAGGCGACACCGTAACAGCCAATTTAGTTATGCAAAACGACGCAGCCTATGGGCAAACAAACACAAATTTACTAACGCTAGAGCAAAGTGCATTACAAGCTGAGCAAAACTTAATGACTAAGTTGAGCTCTGACAAAAGCGAAATAACCAGCCTTCAAGTTGTTAGCAGTAGCGACACCAGCGGTGAAGTAAGTGTTGAGCTATTAAACGAAGGCGCTTTTACAGCAAGCGAATTTGCTCAAGAGTGGCAGCGCGTAGCAGGTAGCCTTGAGGGCAGTAAAAAATTACAAATATTAGCCACGCGTAAAATGGTCGATAACTTTAAAGTTGAGCTTAAAGCGTGGGACGACGAAACCGTAATGGCGGCGGGCGCACTATTTAAGGAGCGCTTACAAAATACCGCAGGCGTTAACGGAATAGACGACAATTTAAATCCCGGTCAACCACAGTTAAAATTTACACTAAGCGCGCAAGGTCGCGCCCTAGGTATGGATACTGCGAGCTTATCAAAGCAAGTACTGCAAGCCTTTGGCGGCGCAATTGTACAGCGTTATCAACGTAATAAAGACGAAGTTAAAGTACGTGTACGCTACCCAGAAGATGCTCGTAAAACACCTGCCGATATAATGCAGTCGCGTATTCGCCTGCCTGATGGCACCGTTGTACCGCTAGTTAACGTAGCCACAATTAGCAGTGAATATCAGCAAGATGAAATAACCCGCATTGATGGACTACGTGCAATTTATTTAAGCGCCCAAGTAGATAAAAACGTGATTGCTCCAAACGAGTTAGTTGCTAATTTAAAGCGCGACTTAATTCCAGAGTTAACACAGCAATTTCCTAATTTAAGTGTGTATTTTGCAGGAGAGGCAGAACAACAAAGCGAAACCACCAGTTCAATGAGCACTATGTTTGTAGCGGCTTTATTAGTGATTTACGTGCTGCTGGCTATTCCGCTTAAATCGTACATTCAACCTGTACTAATCATGGTGGCAATTCCGTTTGGTATTGTGGGCGCTATTTTAGGGCATTGGTGGAACGACTTAACCATTAGTATATTGTCGTTAAATGGTATTTTGGCGCTCAGTGGGGTAGTTGTAAACGACAGCCTATTACTTGTTTCGCGCTTTAACGAACTAGTAAAAGAGGAGGGCATGAGCACACACGATGCCATAGTTGAGTCGTGTACGAGTCGTTTGCGTGCGGTATTACTTACCTCAATTACAACTTACGCAGGCTTAGTGCCGCTACTTAGCGAAACCTCAATGCAGGCACAGTTTTTAATCCCTGCTGCGGCATCACTTGGCTACGGTATTTTGTTTGCCACGGTTATTACCTTAATACTTATACCGGCATTATTGATGATTCAAACCGATGCTAAACGCGGTATTGATGCTGTGCTAAAATCGCTAGGTGCTAAAAATAAAACGCAGGAAACAGCCTCTTAATGATAAACGTACTACTGGTTGAAGACGACATAGACTTGGCAACCACCATTGTTGATTATCTCGAAATTGAGTCAATAGAGTGTGACCATGCAAGCAATGGCGTAATGGGTTTAAATTTAATAGAACGTAATCAATATCAAATGATTATATTAGATGTAAACATGCCCAAAATGGACGGTTTAACCATGTGTAAAACATTGCGTGAGCAAGGCATTGATATACCAGTATTAATGCTGACAGCGCGCGATAGCCTCGACAATAAGCTTGAGGGGTTTGCAGCCGGTAGTGACGACTATTTAGTAAAACCATTTGCCATGAAAGAGCTAGTAGCGCGGGTTCAAGTATTAGCAAAGCGTAAAAGTGGTGAGGTAAAGCGACTTACATTTGCTAACTTAACACTTAATTTAACCGCGCATACAGCAACAGTGGCAGCGCACAGTTTAAAGTTATCACCCATTACTTTTAAGTTATTAGAAGTGCTTGTACGAGAGCAGCAAAAACCGGTAACCCGACAAGTAATTATGCAAGCAATATGGGGCGACGATCAGCCAGACAGCAATAGCTTAAAAGTGCATATTCATCATTTGCGTAAACAGCTAGAGCAAGCGCATTGCCAAGCCGTACTAGAAACAATACCCAGTGTAGGGTTTGCGCTAAAATTAAAAAATGAGACACAAGCATGAAAATTAGACCCAGCCTGAGGTTGTATTTTTTTGCCACCATGGTGCTTTTAAGTTCATTAATGGCAATTGGCTTTTCGTTTTTAAGTGTTAATTATTTTATTGATGGCTTAGACCGAGGGTTAAACGGAGTTATGTTTGAGCTTTCGCAAACCACTGAGATTGAAGATGGGCAGCCAAAAAATATTGTTGGATTTAATGTGGCGAGCCGTTGGGAAGACATGCCAGAAATAATACAGCAAAAATTTGAAGTAGCGCCAAATGAAGCAGGTGTACTACAAAAAGTGAAAGATAATACCTCATTGTTTACTATGCCTGCAGACTTGTTTTTTGTTGTTTACTATCAAAACCCAAATGGCGAGGCGCGTTATATATCGCGCATTATGCTTGAAAAAGATCGCCCTAAAAGAATGGGAAGTGTAAAACCAATACACCGCATGACATTGATAGCCATTACTGGTTTTGCAGCCATTGCCTTATTTACCTTCTTTTTGTTTATGGTAATGAAAAAAATAGCTAAGCCAGTAGAGTCACTACGTGGTTGGGCTAAGTCGTTAAATCAAAAGAATTTACAAAACACGCCGCCCGACTTTACCTATAACGAACTAAATACCTTGGCAACGTTAATACGCAGTAGCTTGCTTTCTGCTCACGACAGCCTTGAGCGAGAACAGCGCTTTTTAAGTTATGCGAGCCACGAGTTACGTACACCAATTTCGGTTATTCGCAGCAACGTTGAGTTACTTAACCGTTTAAGCGAAAAAGCGCCTTTAAGCGATAAACAACACCTTACACTGCAGCGAATAGAGCGCGCCGGTTTAACCATGAGCGATTTAACCGAGACGTTATTGTGGCTTAGCAGAAATGACGACCAGCAAAGTTCACCAGAGCCTGTAAACCTAGCCGTTAAAATAACGACCTTGGGTAACGAACTCGATTATTTACTCAATTCAAAACAAGTTGATGTACTTATAAATACCGATAACCACAGTACGACTATTAGTACCGAAGCCACCGCATGCCACATAGTGCTTACAAATTTGATACGCAATGCGTATCAGCATACGCAACAAGGGCAAGTGCGTATTACTCAACAAGGTAGCCGCGTGATTATAGTAAATAGCAGCGCACAAACTGATACGTCACACGTTACTAATAGCGCAAATAAGCCTGCTAACATTGGCTACGGTTTAGGGTTGGAGTTAAGCGAAAAAATAATAAAACGACACGGTTGGGTATACGAAGTAAACGACATGCCAGGGCGTTATGAAGTGGTGGTCGATTTTAGTTAATAGACTTTTTTAATACTTAGATTTGAAATATAAAAACCGCGCTAGGACATTGTAAAGGTGGTTTATATGGCGTTTGACGTCTATTTAACTAATTAATAGGTACATTGGTACTGCGTTAAATACGCCAATACCAATGCTTATAATATTGAGTTTAGAGCTCAGAGCTTAGTCCACTGAGTTCAAACTTATAAATCGCTGCGCCAACCCATACCAGACTCTTCCATTAAACGCTCGTACACGCCTTCTATGTTAAGCGGTAACCATGCATCAAACTGTTTAAAGTCACTAAATTGGTCTAACTTTATATTTTTTTAATTTCGTCAAGTGTATTACCGGCTAAAACGCCTGCGGTTACTTGGCTATATAAAAGCTCTAAGTAACTTAAGTAACGCGCTACATCAGCCTTGCTGCCAATATCGGCATGTCCGCCCACAAAAGTACCAAAGTCATATTTGAGTACCGCTTGGGTTGAGTTAATCATGCCTTGAATGTCGTAACTCCACAGTTTTTGCCACGGCATTCTGCCAATAACAATCCAATCAACCACAAACAAGGTTTTTTGCTTTTCGAACAATACACTAACCGAACCACGACCATCGTTTGGACCATGGTAGTTAAGCTTTACTGTTGAATTACCAAGGGTAAGTAGTAGCTCGTTATCAAAAGTAAGGCTGGGCATTACCGTTTTCATTTGTGTGTTTTTAATATCTTGCGCGGCGAGTTTATGCGCTACAAAAGTGGTGTGCGGGCTTTTAAATACCTCGGCGCCGTAAATATGATCGCTGTGATTATGGCTGTAAATTACATATTTTATCGGTACGTTATAGCGAGTTTTAATTTGCTCGTTTAACCAGGTGGCGGCTTTTTTATTAAGCGGGTCGGTAACAATTGCGCCCTCAGGAGTGATTAAAAATACTGAGCGGTGTCGGTCGTCTATAAAGCGGTGTAAGCCATCGCCTAAGTCTTCAATCTCAAAGGCTTGTGTGGCAAAGCCTATAAATAACAAGGCTGTAGTTAATAGTTTTTGTAGCAAGCGGGGCATACACCATTCCTTTTAAAATTGATTAAATTAATAACGCTATTAAAAGAAGAAAGCGCAAAGTCGCAAAAAATTTCAGTGATTGGTTTAATTAAAGCTTAAAACTTAAAACTTAAAACTTAAAACTTAAAACTAAACCTAAACTTAAGTAAAAGGATCAAATATAAGGATGAAATAAAAAGCCATTATAAAAATGGCTTTAGATAGGTTGGTTGGGTTTATCTTTGTGTTAGTTGTTGGTTTATTTCTTCAAAGATACTCGCGTCGTCTATGGTTGAAGGTATTTGTAGCTCTTCGCCATCAACCAGTTGGCGCAAATTTTTACGCAGTATTTTACCCGAGCGTGTTTTGGGCAACCTATCTACGCTAACTATATTTTTAAGGCACGCAATAGCGCCAATCTGATTACGAACACTTAAAACAAGCGCTTGTTCTACGTCGGTACTTGAGCCCATAAAATCATTTTTAAGCACAATCATTCCCATAGGGAGTTGTCCTTTAAGAGGATCGTTTACACCAAAAACAGCGCATTCGGCAACGGCGGGGTGCGCAGCTACTATTTCTTCCATTTCACCGGTAGAAAGCCTATGTCCTGCTACATTTATAACGTCGTCGGTTCTGCCCATAATAAATAGGTAGCCGTCTTCATCAATATAACCGCCATCGCCAGATAAATAATAACCTTCGTATTCATTTAGGTAGCTTGCTTTAAAACGAGCGGTATCTTGCCAAATGGTTGGAAGGCAACCTGGCGGAAGAGGCAGTTTAATTACCACGGCGCCTTGCTCGTTAGCTGCGCATTCATTGCCATCCATATCCAATATTCGCACGTCAAAACCTGGAGTAGGGACGGTAGAGCTGCCAGGTTTTGTTGCTAAGTACTCAAGCCCTACAGGGTTACACGCAATAGCCCAGCCGGTTTCGGTTTGCCACCAATGATCGAGCACTGGCAGTTTGGTTTTTTCTTTAAGCCACTCGTAAGTGGGAGGGTCTAACCGCTCGCCGGCTAAAAACAAACGTTTTAAGCTAGAGGTATCGTATTGATTAAAACCGTCGGCATTTGGGTCTTCTTTTTTAATTGCTCTAAATGCGGTGGGGGCACTAAATAATGCATTTACTTTATATTCTTCAACTACGCGCCAAAATGCACTAGCGTCGGGTGTTTTAACCGGTTTACCTTCATATAATACGGTCGCGCAGCGATACATTAGCGGCGCGTAAACTATATAAGAGTGCCCAACTACCCAGCCAATGTCAGACGCTGCCCAAAATACGTCGCCGGGCTTCATACCATAAACGGTTGCCATGCTGTATTGCATTGCCACTGCGTGACCGCCATTTTCGCGCACTACGCCTTTGGGTGTGCCTGTCGTGCCTGAGGTATATAAAATATAAAGCGGATCGTTACCATTTACAGGCACCGGATCTGCGATTGCAGCTGTTTGCATTGCCTGAGTCCAATCTATGTCTCGTTTAGGCTTAAGACTGGCGGTTACTTGTGGGCGCTGATAAATAACGCAGTGTTCTACTTTGTGCGAAGCTAAGTCTATTGCGTTATCAATAAGTGGTTTGTATTCAATAACGCTGTTTACTTCAACACCGCATGAGGCGCTAAGTATAAGTTTGGGCTTGGCATCATCAATGCGTACAGCCAATTCGTGTGCAGCAAACCCACCAAATACCACCGAATGAATAGCACCAAGGCGAGCACACGCCAACATACCAATAACCGCTTGTGGGATCATTGGCATATAAATAACAACGCGGTCGCCTTTTGTAACACCTAACGATTGTATTACGCCTGCAAATTTAGCAACTTCTTGTTGTAGTTGTGAGTAGCTATAAGTTTGCTTTGTATTAGTGACTGGAGAGTCGTAAATCAGTGCAGTTTGCTTGCCAAATCCGGCAATAACGTGTTGGTCTAGCGCTAAAAAACTGGTGTTTAATTGCCCGTCGCTAAACCAATGATAAAGCCCGTCGTCGTCTTGT
Organism: Pseudoalteromonas sp. SWXJZ10B; assembly: GCF_015864475.1. NCBI lineage: Bacteria > Pseudomonadati > Pseudomonadota > Gammaproteobacteria > Alteromonadales > Pseudoalteromonadaceae > Pseudoalteromonas > Pseudoalteromonas sp. SWXJZ10B. The sequence goes on along the minus strand of NZ_JADYXD010000021.1, from coordinate 9,494 downwards.
GTGTATGCTTTTGTGGGGGTTTTATACCACGGAATATTTTTACTTTGTTCGAGCCAAAATTGGGCTGGGTTTTGCTTAAAGGCATTATATTGCTGTTTATATTTGCCTGACATGTAAGGCTCCTAAAGCTAAATTTGTGTGTGAGAGACCTTACAAAATGTAGGCTTTTTTTAGCAAGCAAGCTATTCGACCTTGGTCGGTTAAAAGTTAATCAACACACTGGTTTTAAAAATACAAAATTGACAATACAAAGCGTGTGGTTCAGCATGGCGGGCAGTAAAAATAAGAGAAAATACGATATGAGTAACGTAGTAAGAGTTGGTGTGGCGGTTATCATAAAGCATCAAAACACAATTTTACTAGGTGAGCGCATTGGCGCGCATGGTGCTAATACATGGGCAACACCTGGTGGGCATTTAGAGTTTGGTGAAAGTGTTGAGCAATGTGCAATACGAGAAGTGTTTGAAGAAACAGGTTTAAAGGTAAGTAAAATTACTAAGCTTGATTTTACCAATGATATTTTTACAGCAGAGAGCAAACACTATATTACGTTGTATGTAAAAGCTGACTTTGAAGGCGGAGAGCCTGAACTTAAAGAGCCTAATAAATGTTTAAAGTGGCGCTGGTGCGATATTAATAATCTACCAACGCCACTGTTTACATCACTAAAAAATTACTTATCTGAGGCTGTACTAGCCTAGTTATTTTGTTGGCGGTGTCGCTGGACTTAACTCTAGTTTACTAAAGCTTACTTGAGCGTAATCGCCATTTTGTTTATCTGTAGACCAATCGCCAGTACCTAAACAACCTGGGTACCAAATACCTTTCGCGCTTTTAGTACTACATTGGTTATAAGCGCCGGCTTTAAAGTAATGCCAATCTGCTGCGTAGCCATGTGGATGATCTTTTTCGTCCACTTTGCCATAAGCATCTACGTTATTACCTAAGTTAATAGAGTAGTTAACGTCTTCTTTGCCTTGTGCGCTAAATGTAAGGTGCATAACATTTTTATACACATTTACCGTGTAGCTAAATTCTTCACCTAGTGAAATACCGGCGTTGCCTGGCTCGTTAGGGTTTTCCCATGTATTACCCCAAACAGGGTAAGTAATGTCTGTACGGTCAGGATTCGTTTTAGCTAAGTTACGTTCGTAGTTCCAAAAAACTGAGCCTGTTTTGTGTCCTGGCCATTTTTTGTAATATATTTTAAGTGGCTCATTGCCCCAGCCATAACCAAGCTTGGTATCAATAAGTGCCTGATCTTTACCCGCGTGAATTTGTCCTACAACAACCGAGTAAGCTGCTTTTTTATCAGGATCAGTCGCACGTAGCGCAACGTGATCTACTTTTAATGTTGCTTCCATTTTTCCACCAACAGAGCCAAATCGGTCAGATAGCGGGTGAACAGCTAAAGCAAAATTGTTTTTAGAATGTTTAGTTTTAATTTTAGTATTTGATCCACGGATCATCTGTCTAAGTTCACTACGGGTATTAGTAGAGTTAGCACTTGTAAGCGCTTTATTAGGGGAGGTAAATACCATGTAGCCTTTTTCATCAAGGTAGAAAAAATCAGGGTGTGCGTAGGTTTGAATTTCTTCTACATCTATTTCATCAATTTTACCGTCGTTGTTTAAATCAACTGGTACATTTATTTTCCAGTGAGATAAATCAAACTTTGTTGCAGGTACTGGCGCATCGCTTTGCTGATTAGTGCTTTGGGTACTTGAACAAGCGGTAAAAAGTAAAGGGGTGATAACGGCTAAAGCCGTAAGTTTAAATGTGGATGTATTTTTTATCATTATTGTCTCTGTGTGATGAAGTAAAAATTGTGCGGTACAGGCATCGCTTAATCTCAATCTAGCATACCAATTTAACAATTAAAACTTACCAATTAGTAAAATTAAATATTTTTTAAATGATTTTTTTGTTATACCAATTTGGTTTGGGTGTTTTTTAACGGCTTTTATGGAAGTGTTTGCGGTATGTGTTTTTTATGTGCTTGGCTATTCATTTAGTGATGTATAACGTAGATTTTGGCGCTAAGGTGTAGTCTATTTTGGGGGGGAGGAGATTTTTAATTTTGTAGTTTGCTTTGCCGCGTTTAGCAAATAACTAAATAACCACTGCCAATAACTAATGTCGGGCTTTAACTATGGTTAGTGCTGCAAGTTAGTCGTGTTTGGTAATAAAAGTTGCCACTTGTTTAAAATGGCATGGTATTCACCATTTTCTTTAATGTTACTTAATGCGTCAGAGAGTGCTTTAGCTGTTTTAGGATTAAGTTGATTACTTGCTGCAAAATTAAGTGAGGAGGGAAGATCGCTTAAATGAATTCGTTTTGTTATTAGGCTAGGATCGAGTCCTAGGCTTTTTAGCTCGTTATTAAGTGTAAGTGTATTAGTTACTACAAAGTCGATCCGGTTTTTATAAAGCATTTGCCAAAGTTGATTATAGTAACTGACCAGTATTAAATTGTTATTTTCGGTAAAGCCTTTTTGTTTTAAGTAGGCTTCGCTCAGGTAGCCACGAATGGTTGCTACTTTATACTCTTTAGCAAAATTTAAGTGAACAACTTCATCTACATGGCTTTTTAAGCTAATTAAATAAGCATCTGCAAAATACACTTCGCCTAACCACGTATATTTATTAATCCGCTCTGGGGTTTTTAACAAAGACAACATTATGGCGTTGGTATTTGTTTTATGCTCCTTAAAAACGCGGGCCATAGGCATTATTTCAAAATTAGCGGTTAAGTTTGTTTGCTTCACAACTGCTTTGGCAATGTCGACTAAAGCGCCGCTTACTTCACCTTGCTGATTTTTAAAGTGATAAGGAGGAAGGTCTTCAGCTATAAAAGTAACCGAATCGGCGTTACACAGGGGGCTATATAAAATAAATACAAAAGCACTTAATAAAACACGAAAAAACATAAAAAATCTTTTAAAGCAATAATACACCTAGTGTAGAGAGTATTAACTAAAACATATATATATTATGTTTATATAACGTAAATAATTTGCATTTACTTGGCTGTACTTGCTGTTTTGTATTTTATAAATTGTAATGGCGAGCATTTATGCCAGCGTAAAAAAGCTCGATTAAAAGAGCTTTGATCTTTAAATCCTAAAATATTAGATAAATCAGCAAGTGGCATGCTGGCTATTAATGTATCTGCACGTTTTTTACGTTCTTTTTCAAGTAGCTGAGCAAAGGTTAAGTCTTGTTGTTTTAAGCGTCGTTGTAGCGTTCGGGGTGTTAAATTAAGCGCATCAGCTATGCCTATTAGGTTGCAGTTTTGCAAGGTAGTTTTAGCTGTAAGTAACTGATTAACTTTATCGTCAATACACTGCTGGCTTTTAAAGTTAGAGAGTTGCTGCTCTGACAATTGCTTAAAAGTAGAATTAATAATGGCGTTATCGGTTTTAAAGGGCAGCGTTAAATAATGGCTCGGAAAGCTAATTTGATTATATTCAGCACTGCTTTTTACAGGGCATTTAAACCATGATTCAAGGGCGCGCCTTTGCGATGGCAACCAATTATAAGTGAAACTAATACTACTTGGCGAAAGCGTTAAATTTATTAACTGGCGAATTACACTTACCCACGCGGTCATGTTTCGTAAAACAACATGCTCATTACAACTTTGATGAGCAATCCAACGAATAGTTGCTGTATCAGTATTTAGTTCAAACTTGGCTTTACCAATATCAGCCACCAAGCTGTCGTAGCTTAACAATGCTTTAATGGCACTGCTTAAGTTATCGCTTGATTCAATTAAGTAACCTAAAACGCCGTAGTCAGCAGTGCGAATTTGCTGACCTAGGGTAAAACCAAAAAGAGGATCGTTAAGTGTTTTCTTGCCATAAACTAATAAAGCATTGTAACTATTTAAACTAATACGCGGCGCTAATTGATGGGTACGTTGATTACTAAATTCGTCAAAGCTAATAGCGTGCAAAGCCGTTTTAGTACTAATGCCTTGCGCTTGTAAGTAATCAAGAATACTTGAAAAGTAATGATCAGCCAATGTGTGCATTTGTCATCTAAAGCTAAAAAACAGTCGTGTATTAGCAAGTTTGCCACGTTAAATTTTTATATGCTAGTTGAATGCCTAATAACCTCTTGCTGTAAAAATGATACTTATAACAATAAAACAAACGCTTAATGCACAGCCAAAACAAATAATAAGCACACTGTTGGATCATCAACAGTTGCATCGATTTTTTAATGCCAAATTTACGCTGCTACAAGCACAAGACGAAGGGCAAATAGAAGGCGGAAAAGGATCTGTTAGGCAAGTGAAAATAGGTAAAATAACGTTTTCAGAGCAAATAATCAGTGCCGATCAAAATCAGATCAGTTACCAAATAGTAGGCGATAAACCAGTAGCTAATCATCGAGGCGATATATACCTCACTGCAAATAAAGACATCAATACTTTAGTTACCGAACTTAACTATTGCATAAGCTGCTCAGCTCCATGGTGGATGCCAAATGCATTACTTAAATATGTTATTACAAAAGATATAACCCAAGCGTTAAACAATTTAAATAATTATTTTTTGGCGGGTAAAGCATGAACTCAGAAATTATTTTACTCGCTCTGAGCCCATTATTTTTGATATTTGTTTGCTCTGAGTTTATTAAGTTTAAGCGCTATTACGACATAAAAGATAGCCTAGCAAATACAGTGTTAGCGCTATTACACCAAGGCGCAGATGCTATTGCGTTACTGCTGTTAATGCCTTTATTTAATTGGTTGTATGACTATAGATTGTTTGATATTGAAGTGAGTGTATTAAGTATTGCATTTGCATTTTTACTGCAAGATTTTTTGTATTATTGGTTTCATAAAGCATCGCATCATATTCATTGGTTGTGGGCTGCACATGTGGTGCACCATAGCTCAACTAAAATGAATTTCACCACCGCATTTAGGCAAAGCTTAATGTACCCCGTAGCCGGTATGTGGGTGTTTTGGCTACCTATGATTTTAATTGGATTTGAACCGCTAACAGTATTTAGCGTGGTTGCATTAAATTTGGCGTATCAATTTTTTGTACATACTCAAATAGTGGGTAAGTTAGGCTGGTTTGAAAAAGTATTTAATACGCCTTCGCATCACCGAGTTCATCACGCAATAAATGCAGGTTACCTTGATAAAAACTTTGCAGGTGTACTTATTATTTGGGATAAGTTATTTGGCACCTTTGTAGAAGAAGATAAATCAAAGCCTTGTAAATACGGCATTATAGGGCAGCTTAATAGCAATAACCCAGTCGTTATTACGTTTCATCAGTGGGAGCACTTATTGAAAAGTGTTTATAAGGCATCGGGAATAAAAGCTAAATGTAGAGTACTATTTGGCTACCCTACAAGTAGCATTAAATATAAATAATATTGAAAAAGTTAAAAGTTAAAAGTTAAAAGTAAAACTGCATAGCTAAACTCATTGATGAATTATGGCTATGCCATTGAGCATGCTGTACTTTGCTGCGCAGCGATACATTGCGAGAAACAGCGTAATTCCATGTTATAGCTATTTCGCTGTGCTTACTTGCTGCGTTATCAGTTAGCCATAATATATTGCCAGTCAAAGCGAGTTTATGCTTATTGTTTATTTGCCAAATTACACCGGCTTCGCTGCCTATTCCAGTACTAAGTCGGTCGGTTATATCGCCTGTATTTAGCTCAAATTGACCAAGAATATAGCCGTGCAGATTATTAGGATCGCCATAAGATTTACCATAACCTCCTTTTGTAAAAAAGCGGCCTAAACGTTTATTGTCACTTGGTTGTCGGTCAAAGCCCATTTTAAAGTTCCACGACCAGCTATCAAATACGCGGTTATCGGGTGCAAGCGACATAGCATCTAATAAGTAAAAATGTTCAATATCTGCATTTCCTTCGTCAGTAATAGCGGCTTCCAAATCAAAAAAACTAATTTGTGCACCCGCTATAAAACCTTCAGGCCTATCTAGTAAGTCATGATACGCAAGCCTATAACCAAAATTTGTAAGGTTTGCTTGGTTATTATTTTGTACCCTACCTAGCGATACTTTAGAAGAACCATGACCTTGCTCTGGGGAAGCAATAGGGCGGTTTGGCTTAGTAAATGGCGAAGCTACATTATATTTGCTGCGCATTAGGAGTAGCTTAGTTAGTCGCGGGGCAATTTCTTCACGATTTAACGCTTTATCGTAAAATTCAAAATTTAACCATTCATACGCCATTTCTAATATAGCGACTAATTGCGACTGTGAGTAATTACGAGTATTGAGGGAGCCACCTTGCATTAACTCTCTTGCATCATCAAGTTGTTCGTCAGTCATTTGAGTAGAGTAATGGTATAGCTTAGTGCCAAAAGCAGGGCGGTAATTAGGTGTTTGTAATAAGTTGTTATTTCTTAGTACTGCAACGGTATCTGATGGAATAGCTTGCATATTAAATGACGATGTTAAATCAAGGTCCTCTTGTGCAAGTTGTAATAATGCAAGTAATTGGTAAGAGCAGTTTTCATCAATAAAAAAGTAATCGAATGTAGCTAATTGTAGCTCCCACAAGTGCAATAAAATAAGCTCTACCTGTAGCTCTGATAAATTAAGTTTGTATTCCCAAATATCACGAGATTCTAAATCATTATATTCGCGTACTTTTTTATAGTACGGCATAAGCGAAAACTTACCTGGGTAGCTGCCAATCAAGCCTTTTAGTGCATACATAGCTGCGTTATCTGAGCCGTCTGGCTCTGCTGCAAAATTAACTGCGAATGCGAGCAACTCTTTATGGCGAGTCTGATCTTTTGCATCAATACGAAGTAAAGTGTGGCCAAACATTGATGATGGGCTATTCATAAATGCAGTTGGAAAAACTAACGTAACCCCTTTAGGGTTTATTATTTTTTGCCACGCCTGTAGTTCTGGGCAATTAAGTTCGGGCCAGTTATTTTTAATTTTTGTTTTTAGCCATTTATAACGTGCAGGAAACTGACAACGATATTGTGATGTTTTTGGGTCAGTATTTTTACCACTAAATGCAGCTATAGTGGCTTTAAGCTCGTCATATGGGCTTGTTTTACCTGTAGGAGATAAAAAAAACTCAGCACTGTCTACTTCACTTTTCCAATCACCTAATGTGGCCAAGCGGTAGTGACCTAATTTAAGCCAGTAAGGGTGTGTTGCTAATGTATTTGTTTCAATACTTTGAGCGTTTGAGTAAGTACTAAAAAGAGCGAGCAGTAAACCAAATAATATTTTTTTCATAATCACTAAATTACAAAAGCCGCTAGAGAAATACTCCAGCGGCTTTATTTATACGTATAAAACCGGCTAATTTAGCTGATTAAGAAAGAGTATAAGAAGCAAGTTGTGCGTTACTTGCAAGAACAGTGTTTAGGTTTTCTAAAACTGTTTGTGAAGTTACGTTTTCAGAAGTAAATACTGAAGAAAACTGTGCTTGAGCAAGCTTATTGAACGCTGCTTTATCTTGATCTGCAACACCCCAAGCTTCAGCTAGAGTAGCTAAAGTTTCGCCTTCACCTTTTGACATATCACGAGCAAGTTGCTCCATGTTACCGTCAATGAATAAAGCGATTTTTTCTGAAGAAGTTACTGTACCAGTACCATCACAACCAAGAGTACCAAAAGTGATACCAAAAGTTTGGTTACCAGATGTACCATTTGTTGTAGCGCCTAAAATTTTAACGCCTTTACCTTGCTGACCAGCAAATAACATAGAACCAAGACCACAACCAATATCTTGGTCAGCCATTGCGTTTGAGAAAGGAAGTAAAGATAGAGCTGCTACTGCGATTAGTTTTTTCATTTTCATAAATCCATATATGATTGTCTTTATTTAGGGTAAATAAAGTTCGCGGAAGATTCTAACAGACTTGCAGAAAAAAGGAACAGGCTAAAACATGAATATTTTACACTCTAATTTTTAAATATATTAAAGTTAATGTCAGGATAAAAATCAGCCTAGTTTCCACTTTTTATTGAACTGGTGGCGTTTTTTTACTTCTTGGGGCACCTAATAAAATACAAGTATGGCAAATACATACAGATAAAAATGCACTAATACCCAATGCACCGCCATAGCCGTCAAGTTTTGGTACAAGGAATTCAAATAAGATTGAAAACAAAATAGATGAGCTTGCTACAGTATAAATACCAAATCGATGTGGGGCGCTCATACCTATGAATGTGCCGCCAAAAAATACAATTGCGTATAAATCGGGGTTCAAATTTAAGGCGCTAAAAATTAAATAAGCAATAATAGAAAGTGAAGACGACGCTCTAACCCCGTCAAAGCGACTATGCTTAGCTAAATAAAATGTTAAAAAAGCCCCAAGCAGTACAAGTAATGGATATTCAATACTCATAATACAATTCCTTTGGCTAATACAAAAAGTGCCACGCTTGCAAAAGCTACGCTGCCAAGCTTGCCACCAAAACCTGTAAACATATTCATAGTAAGCACATACAAACTTGAGCCAATAAGCGAAATAATAGCAATTTCCCAGTAACTGGTAATTAAATGAGTTGAACACATACCTGCAAAGCTACCAGCATAAATTGCAGCATACGGATGGTTTTTATAACGCGCAGGAAAAGGAATAAACGAGCCAATAAGCCCCGTTAGCGCAGCAGAAATCACTAAAGGTAATGCAAAAGTAGTGTGCATAGCAAAGCAAGCTACAAAGCCTAAAAAGAAAGTGATGAATTTTAAAAGTAAGAATTTAATCATAGCGGCGCATTTTAAACTAATCCTTTTGCGCTTTCTAATACTCTCTAACAAATAAATGTTATAAGTAATTACAAACTTTAAAAGCGTGTTTTTTAAACGGCTTTTAGGTATTAAATATGCTTAATAGTGCCGCTGTTAATGTTCTATAAATCACAAGTTATGTATAATGGCGATAATTTAATGTATTAAAGTGTTAACCAAGGGTTATTTATGTCTAACTGTTTACATCTGGCTATTCCGGCTGGCGATTTAAAAGTGGCTAAAGCGTTTTATTGTGACGTACTAGGCTGTAAAACGGGTAACAGTGAAGAAGGTCGCTGGGTAGATATAGATTTTTGGGGTAATGAACTTACCTTGCACCAGAGTGTTGAGCGCTTACCAACAGTTCGCCATGATGTAGATATGGGAGCTGTGGCAGTACCTCACTTTGGGATTCACCTATCTGAAGATGAATTTAACGGGTTAAAAATACGTATTGAAGATGCGGGTATTGAATACTTAGATAAACCATATCGCCGATTTATTGGTGATGAGTTTGAGCAAGAAACGTTTTTTATTGAAGATCCAAATGGCAATGTGCTTGAAATGAAAACCATGGTAAATCCAGAGGTTTTATTTAAAAAAGTATAAATGCTGTTGTTTAAGTTAAGCTAAAAAACCACTTTAATAAGCTGTCTCTTATACACAAATCCCTGCTAAGAAATTAGCGGGGATTTTTTTGAACTAAATCTCAATGTCATGATCAG
>NZ_JADYXD010000020.1:0-78951 GCF_015864475.1 Pseudoalteromonas sp. SWXJZ10B | reverse complement strand
GTTGCGGGAGCCGGATTTGAACCGACGACCTTCGGGTTATGAGCCCGACGAGCTACCAGACTGCTCCATCCCGCGCCAATAGATATCAAACTTTAAATTTAATATCGCTGTTAGCTGTTTTACAACATGCTAAACAATGGCCGCTATTATAAGGATGTACGGGATGATTAGCAACTATAATACGCAATTAGTTTATAAAATTTCCAATTCGTCAAGATGCTAATTTAATGTATATATAAGTAACATAAGTAATCAATCAATTTTATAAAATGCTGTCTCTAAATTATTAAATATTACAGCTTATTATTTTTGAGTGAAAATCAAACAAACTAAATTTGAGCTACCTTAGTACCTTCTAGATGCTTACAATTTACTAGAAAATAAATTGATATAACTAAAACCCATACTTTAACACTAAAAAAACGTGCAGAATTTTATCTGCCCGCTATAATCAATTTTATGCCACTTAATAATAATAGTTATTACTCACTGCAGCGAGATAAAAATGAACCAACAACAATCAGCATTGTTAAATAACTTAACAATTATTAAGCCAAATTTTCATGCATTCACGGCTCGATTTCACAGTAAATTGGCTGAATCTAGCATTGAAATGAATTACCCAACAGCCTTACAATTTAACGAAAAGAGTTTTACCCTTTTTTGTGTGTTAGAACGAATTGTTAAACATTTAGATAAGCCAGCATCGGTAGCTCCTTTTTTAGCACATCATTTAATGTACCTAAAAAAAAGCAGTGTTTCGCAAAGTGACATTGCACCATTATCTGATGCGTTTTACGAAACCCTTAAAGAGCACCTTGGTAAACACTTTACTCCTGAGAGCCAGCTCGCTTGGAAAAAAGCCCTTAAATATTTTGAAAACTTTGCCAGCAATATTCTATTTAATGTATCTAATGTGGTTTCGTTACAACAAAAAATGCAGCAAAAGCAAAGTAATAAAATTTAAATATAAAATTTTAGGGGTGGCAATTTAACTTACTTAACCTCCCCATTAATTAAACTCATTTGCACACCATGATCCAACACGCCTTTATTGCCTTGATAATCGGTTAAGCCTTTTTGCTCTATTCACTCGTAGTTAAATAGTAAAACGATCCTTTAATTAAATACGTCCGTATAAAAAAATTTGGCTTTACTATGACCCATCACAAAACACTCAGACTAATACTAGGCGATCAGCTAAACCCATCTCATTCATGGTACAAGCAAAAAGACGACGACACGCTTTACCTCATCGCAGAACTAAAACAAGAAACTGACTACGTTAAACATCACATTCAAAAACTGTGTGCTTTTTTTAATGCTATGGAAAACTTTGCAACTGCATTAAACACGGCAGGTTTTAATGTTTTGCATTTAACACTTGATGATACCGATGACGACAAGGACTTGATTGAATTACTCAAGCGAGTTGCCGATAAATACCAATGCGACTCTATTGAATATCAATACCCTGACGAGTTTAGGCTAAAATCTCAATTAGCTAAGTTTAAAAGTGATAGCTCATTAAATGTAATTGCTACAGATACTGAACACTTTTTATTACCGTTCACCGATATAAAAACACGCTTTACAAAAAACAAGCATGTAACAATGGAGCACTTTTATCGTGCTATGCGTAAGCAATTTAATATATTAATTGATGATGCAAAGCCAACTGGTGGCAAATGGAATTTTGATAGTAATAATCGTAATAAATTTTCTAAAAAAGACTTAGCCGACATCCCAGAGCCTAAGTTATTCAATACTGATGTTAGCATCATTATTTCTCGTTTAAATAAACACAACGTCACTTATTTGGGTGAAATAAATGAACATTCACTGGAGTGGCCAACAACGCGTAAACAAGCGATTGAATCTCTTGAATACTTTTGTGAGCACTTACTTAGTCGCTTTGGTCACTTTCAAGATGCGATGACAGATCAAAGTAAAAACAATACCAGCCTGTACCATAGCCGTTTATCGTTTGCCCTAAACGCAAAAATACTCCACCCGTTATATGTAATCAAACGTGTAATAAGCGAATACGAACAAAGACCCAATGAAATATCCCTCTCGCAAGTAGAGGGCTTTACCAGGCAAATATTAGGCTGGAGAGAGTATGTACGTGCCATTTATTGGATTAACATGCCCGACTACGCAGTTAAAAATCAATTACAAGCCAAAAATAAACTGCCATCTTATTTTTGGAACAGCTCTACAAAAATGAATTGTCTAAGCCACTCACTCAAGCAAAGCCTTGAAACCGCTTATGCTCATCATATTCAGCGCCTAATGGTTATTGGGAACTTTTGCATGCTCACAGGAATAAACCCTGATGACGTAGACAACTGGTACTTAGGCGTTTATATAGATGCCATAGAATGGGTAGAAATGCCCAACACCCGAGGCATGAGTCAGTTTGCCGATGATGGAATAATTGCAACAAAGCCTTATGCTGCAAGCGGTAACTACATTAATAAAATGAGCGATTACTGCAAAAGCTGTCAGTACGATGTTAAACAAAAAGTAGGAGATAAAGCCTGCCCGCTAAATAGCTTGTATTGGCATTTCATGAATAGACACAGAGACAGGCTAGAGAAGAACCCACGTATTGGTATGGTATATAAAAACTGGGATAAACAAGATGAAACACTTCAAGAACAAACGCTGCAACAAGCAACCTACTACCTTAATAATTTAGAAGCGCTTTAAGTAAAAAAACCGCCTCAAATGAGGCGGCTAAATAATCAGGGGAATATGTACTTTAGAAGACTATTTACCTTCTATTAGATTGCTATTACCAATTTCTATTTTACGTGGTTTAAGTGCTTCAGGAATTTCACGCTGTAACTCTATGCTCAATAAGCCGTTAGCTAAATCGGCACCAAGTACTTTTACATGGTCTCCAAGCTGAAATTTACGTTCAAAGTTACGCTCTGCTATACCTTGATGAATAAACTTACGTTCATTATTTTCATCTTTATTAGCTTTAATACCTGCAACTTTTAATGTGTTGTTTTCTGACTCAATGGTTAATTCACTATCACTAAAACCGGCAACGGCCATAGTGATTCTGTATTTGTCTTTATCGAGTGCTTCTATATTGTAAGGAGGAAAACTCGGCTGCTTGTCTGTATTAGCTGCCGCATCCATAAGTGATGCTAAATGTTCGAAGCCGATAAATGAACGATAAAGTGGTGATAAGTCTACTGTACGCATAATAATATCCTCATATTTAAGCGATATTTTGCATGTGCTTTTCTATTGAACAAGCTCAAGCAAAGTTTAATTAATAATATAAATTTCAATTGTTTAAGTTTAATTTAGGACCCATCAGGCGTCCTACTTAACTATATATGGACGGTAAAATTGTTTTCAAGTAAATTTATTAAAAATAAATAAAAAAGGCACTGAAGAGTGCCTTTTTTGAAACCATTTAAAATGAATACTATTTAATAAATGTGCCCCTGATTGGATAGTCGTTTTCTCTTGAAAACTTAATCCCACCTAGCAGTTGCTCTAAATCAGGACGAACAAACGGGCTGTTTGATATATCTACCATTTGAAGCTGATTTTTTTCATTAAGCACATAAATTCCTGGTTCAGCAAATGGATGATCAGTTTCTGCACCACTGCGAGGCTCGCTAATATGTAGCCCTAAATCAGTCATTTGTTCGATTGTTAAACCATAGTAAATTGGGAAGTTAATATCTATTTTTTCAAGATGTTTATTAAGCTGCTCATGGCTATCACCACTTACTGCAACCACTTCAACTCCAGCCTCTTTAAAGTCTTTATGAACTTTAGCAAGCTCGTTGAGTTGCGCAGTACATTTAGGGCAGTGCTGGCCTCGATAAACAACAATCATTTTCCACGGAGAGTCACTTATTCTGTCAACTAAATCTACCTTTTTCTCATCAACATCACTCACTACTAGTGATGGCATAATATCCGCAGGTTTTAAACTAGTGTTACTCATTGCGATCTCCTTTTACTGTTTCAGATTAAAAATTAATTTTGCTCTTACACATAGAGTTTAGGGTAACTTTTATTAATTCAACCTAAAATTGCAATTAAAAATCTATTAAAGCTTTAAGACCATCCCTTTATTTTTCTATAAATGGTAGATGCACTTACCCCTAAATAAGCAGCAGCAAGAGGAATGTTGTCTTCGCAGCTTTTGATTGCGTTTTCAATAGCCCTTTTTTCAACTTGCCATAATGGTTCTATATCGTGAACCGACATAGGAGATAATTGAACACTCTGATCGTTTGTATTGTGAATTGACTTAGTTGAGCTTGAGTGTTTTACAGCGCCTAGACCAAATGAATTTGGTAGCATATCTCTTTCTATTACATCGCCATCATTAATAACGACTGTATTTTCAATTACATTTTGCAGTTCGCGTATATTTCCTGGCCAATCGTAATTACAAAAAAGCGCCTTAACTTCATCAGAAAAGCCAATAAAATGTTTAGCGTTGCTATCGCTTTTTTGTTTTAAAATATACTCAGCGAGCAGCAAAATATCGTTTCCGCGCTCCCTTAAAGGCGGGAGCTTTACGGGGATAACATTTAAACGATAATATAAATCTTCTCTAAAGCGCCCCTCTGCTACCTCTATTATTGGATTTCTGTTGGTTGCACATACCAAGCGAACATCGCTGTGTAATACCTCGCTGCTACCAACCTTGCTAAATATGCCGGTTTGTAAAAAGCGCAATAACTTAGCTTGTAAGTTAAGCTCCATTTCACATAGTTCATCTAGAAATAACGTACCGCCGTTGGCCACTTCAACAGCGCCCTTACGATCGCTTAACGCCCCACTAAACGCCCCTTTAACATGACCAAAAAATTCTGATTCAAATAATTCAGCAGGGATCGCAGCACAGTTTATAGCAATAAAAGGGCCTTGGCTGCGAGGGCTCGAATCATGAAGGGTTTGTGCGCATACTTCTTTACCGGTTCCACTTTCACCTGTAATAAATACGCATGCTTTACTTCTAGCTGCGCTATCTAGCAATCTAAAAACGGTTTTCATTGCGAGAGATTCACCAACAAAATCTTGGCTTTTTTCACTGCTTTGAACCAAAGGTTGTACTTTAGCTTGCTCTTTGGGTGTTAACGCACTTTCTACTGAGCTAATAAGTCGCTGACTTGTGAAGGGTTTTTCTAAAAAATCGAAGCCACCTAAACGCATAGCTTCCACTGCAATATCAATAGAACTATTTGAGGTGATCATGACTACATTAGCAGGATTTTTTTGTTTATTTACAAATTGTAAAACTTCAAGCCCACTTATATCAGGCAAGCATACATCTTGTACTATCACCGCAGGCATTTTTTCTTTAATACCGACCAAAGCAGAATATCCATCTGCGAAATGCTTACATTCAAAACCTACTTGCTCTAGCTGACTTGCGTACAAAGCACCACTTGCGATGCTATCTTCAACAATATAAACAAGGCCTTTACCCATTATATCTGACACGGCTTTCTCCTAGATAGCTATACTCTTACTCATTATTTGATATGCATCTCGGGTTTTATCCAAGTTATGCTTAATAACAAGCGCTGCGTGCAAATTTTCTTCTGTGGTTGGTGGTGGTGAATCGTGTAACTGTGTTGCCAATGCAGCTAAAGGAGCGGCTCCATATAAGGCAGCCGAGTTTTTCAAAACATGCATTATTTCTCTAATTTTTATAATATCTGCATTACTAATTGCCGTATCTAATTGGTTAGCCATAGTAACTAATTCATCGATAAATAAGTTTACTAATCGAGCTAAAACGCTTATTCCAACATCCTTTTCAAGTTGAATTAAAACATTTAGCTCCGTAATACTTTTATCGATAAACTGCTCTGATATAGGCATAGATAACCTTTGTGTAAGTTAAAGCTTCGTACACTAATAAAATGTAAGAATTGTAGTTTAAGAGTAATTTGTTTTTTGCATTTTGCAAATCAAAATGAATATAAACAATTACAGAGCCCAGGTATCAATACTTTTTGTTAATGTTTGCGGCTTATCGAGCAAGTACCCCTGAGCAATATCACAACCAAGTTGTTCTAATATTTGTAATTGCTCATTCTCTTCAATGCCTTCTGCTACAGTTTGTAAGCCCAATCGTTGAGCCATCGCAATAATTGCGCTACATAACGTAAAGTCTTCGTTATTAGTTGCAATACCACTTACAAAACTGCGATCAATTTTTAAACCATCGATATCAAATTGACGAAGTAGACCTAAAGACGCGTACCCAGTGCCAAAATCATCAATCCACACCTTTACGCCTTCTTTATGGAAGTTTTCAAACGCCTTAGCTATTTTATCAGGACTATGAATGAGCGCTGTTTCCGTTAATTCAACTTTAATAGCTTGTGGTGGTATTTGGTGCTTTTCTAGCAAAGCCATTACTTTTGAAAACACATCACCATCTAAAATTTGTACCGGTGAAATATTTAAAGAAACAGCAATATCTGTCATACCAAAATGTCGCATCTGTTTTAAATCAGACAAACATTGCTCAAAAATCCAGTCACCTAATTCTAAAATCATTCCCGATTGCTCTACATGAGGGATAAACTCATCAGGGCCTACAATACCAAAGCGGGGTGATTGGCACCTTACTAGCGATTCAAAGCCGACCAACTTTCCCGTTCCTAATGATACGAGCGGTTGATAAACCATTTTAAAATAATTATTTTGCATTGCATCCGACATGATTCTTTCTAACTCATGCCATCTTGCGAGATTGACTGGGCTTTCTGATTCTAGGTACTTAAATGCATTCATGTTTTGCTCCGATTTTCACTCTTAGTGACTTATGTAATCAAGAGCAAGTTACAGACCATTTAGAAAGTGAATAAAACAAAAATAAAAACAGCAAATTCAAAAGGTTAAGTTTAGTTATTTGAGTATTTAAATTTTTCCATTTTATTTGCATTTTGCAATTCAATTTGCAATGCACCTAAATTAATAAATAAGAGCTTACTCAAGCCCAAACAGCACAGAGAAACCAGTTAGTAATTGTTGGCTAAAAGTAAGGATTAGTAATTGAAGATGAGTATAAAGAAAGGCTTGATAAGACTAATTTGGTTACGCACAGCTTGAATTAAAAAGCGTACACGTAATTTTAAAGCTAGGGAGAAAAAGTTAAAACGGTGATAGGAAACATAAAAAAAACGCAGGCAACAATAAATAGTTACCTGCGCAAAAGTCTCTAGTTTGAAAGAGTGTCGTTATTTTCGTTTTTAGGGGCTGTTACATGTTGTGCATAGTTAGTATTTTGCGAGTCAAACGTATTACTCATCGACTGTGCATTTTCAACATCAGCTTGTGTAAAAGTAATCGGCTGTATGTCCGTTAACGGCTCTACAGAATCGCTACCGCGTAGAACTGTAATACCTATTACTAAGGTAGCTACAAGCAAAATAGACAAAACCATGATTTCAGGTGTAAGTACCCAATTATTACTTTTAGGTTGTTGTTTGGCTTTTGTATTTGTTTGCATATTGCACCTCTTAAAAATTTAACTAAATTGTCTTGATTTGATATTTAATATGTTGCGAAAGCCGTGCCAACTAAACAAAAACAAACGAAAGATAAAATAAACAACAAAATCAAAGTATTAATAAAATTAAAAATGTAATTTAGAATCCAAAAATAATTCGTAACGTTGTATTTTTATTTTGAATTGCAATTTGCGAATCAAATTGAAAAACTATAATAAAAACACTCATTAAATACTAAACAATAAATTTAACTTACTCCTAAAATACTAGGTTAATTTCTTCGTTTATCAAGTTTTATGCAACACAAACCCACTTTTTATATTGCCCTTCATTGCTCAGCTCAGCTTCTCCCACACTTGCGCTAAACGAGAGAGCTTTAAATGTTTAGATTCAATAACCTGCTCTGGGGCATATTTATCAAGCAATAAATAAAGTGTCTCACTTACAATTGGCTTAGCTAAGTAATCATTCATCCCCGCTTCTATAAATCGCTCTTTATCACCATGAATTGCATTTGCTGTGAGCGCTATTATAGGGGTGGCTATACCTAACTTTCTGATTGCTTTGGTTGCAGAGATCCCATCTAGTATTGGCATTTGGATATCCATAAAAATAATATCAATTTTATTGTTTTTAGCCTTCGTTATTGCCTCTTGCCCATCGCTAGCAATATATACCCGACAACCTTTTTGCTCTAAAAACTGTCTTATTACTATTTGATTATTAGTATTATCTTCAGCAACCAATACATTGGTCCCATTCAACTGAGTTAACCCTGAAGAGCTTTCTAAGGCTTTTTTTTGTTCACGATTAGTAAATATAATATCTAAATGAAATAACTGCTCTTCCAATAAACTAATTGCTCGCGGTACATGCGATACTTTAAAAGGGCCATTTAACCTAAGCTCTCTGTCGTTAAGATTTTGCGGTAATAAGCTTTCACCTAGTAAGTCTAAGATAAGTAAACATGGTGAATTAAGGGAGTTATATGTATTTATACACTCGCGTGTTTGGGCTAGCATTCGAGGATCAGTTAATACAATTGCATCAGGAAAACTATCATACTCAGGGATATCTGGACATATTTCATAGTGCTCAAAAGCGATAGAAAACCGAGTGAGTGTGTGCTCCAACGCGGTTTTTAAAATTTGATTATGTCCTACAATCCATACTCTTGGCTTTTTACTTCGTGCTGCAAGCCCCTCTCGCAATATTGAGTCGGTTGTGTCTATTTTTAACGGGTAATTAACGATAAACTCACTCCCTTTATTGAGCTCAGAGTTAACCGAAATATCTCCCCCTACTACATCACAAATTTGCTTACATATCGCAAGGCCTAAGCCACTACCACCATGTTTTCGGGTAATTGAATTATCTGATTGAATAAAAGGCATAAACATACTTTCTATTTTATTTTTTGCGATTCCCATTCCAGTGTCTTTTACTGATAAATGAAGATTTAAATTATTGGCTCTAATGTAAGTACATCTAACGGTCACCGTTATTACGCCTTGTTGAGTAAACTTAATCGCATTGGCTAATAAATTAATGGCTATTTGCCTTATACGTGCATGATCACCAATTACTTGAGCGGGGACATCAGGATAAAAATCAAAAACAACCTCAAGCCCTTTTTGCAAAGCACTTTGGGTAATAATATCTATTGCTTCTTCAATACACGTATCAATACTAAATGGCTGATTATCGAGTGTTATAGCTTGTGCTTCAAAACGCGAATACGTTAATACATCGTCCAATACACTCAGTAATGCATCAGAGCTTGTTTTAATCATTTGTGTGTAACGCATTTGCTCAGAAGTTAAACCGGTATGATGCAAAATATCTGCAGAGCCAATAACGGCATTTAATGGCGTGCGAATTTCATGGCTAATATTTGCCATAAATCGGCTTTTAGATTCAGCTAATGTTTCTGCCTGATGTTTAGCTTCAAGCAATATTTGCTCGCTTTCAATACGTTCTTGTATATCAACAAGTGTTGCGGCAATAGATAACAAATCGTTTTCGTAGCCATCCACAATGGGAGTAAGTGTCATTTCAACCCAATTATTTATGCCTTGTGCATTAATCAAACGTATATCAAAGCGACGTATATCGCGCTTACCTTGTTTATAATCAAGCAAAGTGCTACTAATTTTTTCGACATCTTCTTTTGCTATAAACTTAATTATAGGTAAGCCAAGACTCTCATCTACATTGCTGTGTAAGACGCGTTGCCATGCTTGATTTATAAATAATAAATTGCCAAATGTATCAAGGCGTAGAACAATATCAGGAATATTATCTACGACAGAGTGGTAGTTATATTCTATCTCTGCCATTGCTTGTTCAGCTTTAACTCGCTGCGTAATATTAGTTTCTATAGCGATAAAATGCTTTACTTTACCTTCATCATCTCGCACTGGATTTGCATCAATAGCAACCCAATAAACGTTACCATTCTTATCGTAATTTGTGGTTTCAACTTGAAAAGGAAGCCCATTTTTTACAGCGTGAGACATAACCTTACGACTTTTTTCACATGTTTTTGGCCCTTGTAGCAATTGACCTGGGCTAGTGCCTATAACCTCATCACAGGTGTAACCTGTAAGTACTTCAAAACTATTGTTAACCCACTCAATTACGCCAAATTTATCTGTAATTATTACTAAGTTATTTGTATGGCTCGCAACAAGCGATAAGCGTTTTACATATTTTTGTTGTTGTGTGAGCAAAAATTGAGAATCTTTATGACGTTGAATGTCATAGAACGAGCCTATAAAGCCGCTTTTTTCATCATAAACTAACCTTAACTCAAACCAGTTCATGAGCCCGATGCTGCTTTTAATTTGTATTTCTACACTGGGAGCCTGCTTCCCTTCTAGTAAACAACAGCTGTATGCGACAAAATGCATAATATCATCGCAATTCATTAACTTAGTAATATTGGAGCCAATTAATGAATCGGTTGAGTAACCTAACTTCTTCTCCCAAGCTTCATTAATATAAGTAAAATTCAAATGTTTATCACACTCAAAAATACACTCATCTAAAATAGCTAATAGCTTTGCTTGACGTCGATTACTATTGGAAAGTTTTTCAACTAGTGCATATTGGATTTGAACTTGTAGCTCATCATTATTATTCATGATCTCTCCAATACTTTATAAAAGTATTACTCTGACAAACTCGTGCATAAAGAAGGGAAACCTTTTCACGGTAGAATGCTTGTTCAAAAGGAGTGCGTCTCGGTGTGCAGTCACTTAAAATAGTGGCATTAGAACCAAGTGCAACAGCAGTGCGCACAGTTGAATCAATACAGATAGAAGACACAGTACCCGCTAAAATTATATTAATGGCCCCATGTTTTTTGATGTTTTCGGCTAAACCTATATGTGTAAAAGCATTTAAACTTCTTTTCCCAAATACCACCTCTATAATATTACTAAAAAGGTCTAGCTGCTTAATGGTTTGAGCACAGTACGAACCTGCTTTAAATGCCCCCACCGCAATGACTTTTAATATACCAATCGGATTTTTAAGCTCGCTATAGTTTTGCGTAAAGTGAATGGGTGTATTAATAACTAAAGCAAATTGCTCTGCGCAGAAGGTCAATAAATAGAGTGTATTTTCCCCCACGCCAGTAATTCTTGATGACTCTTCAACCTCGTCATACAAAATGCCTTTTGGCAAAAAGTAATTGTTTTGAAAACCAATTAAAATAGGTGCTGTCTTAGAGAAATCATCCATAACTCTCTCCTTATTAATCAATTTAAGAGGCTAACTGCCAAGGTTTAATAAATTTCTCAAGTACCGCTTTTGTCACTGGCTTCTGTAAATAGTGAGTAATTCCTTTATCAAACAACTCAGCTATTTGCTCATCGCCTGTTAACCCCGTTAAAATAACTTTAGGAGTATTGTTATTAGGTGTATTTTGCCTAACTAATTGCTGCGCCACATCGCTACCAAACATTCCTGGCATACGCTCATCTAAAAGTAGCAAGTCAAATGGTTCATTTTGAGCAAGTGTTAATGCACTGGCACCATTTTCTGCACACGTTACTAAGCAGCCCAGCATTTCAAGCATTACTTTTGTAGCAATTTGGCTCGGTAAGCTGTCGTCTGCTACTAATACCGATAAACGTGTTTGTGTGTGAAATGTTGTTAAAATAGTAATTAAGTCGGTATCAAAAAATGGCCAGCCTAATATTTTTTTAGATAGTTTATGAGCTTGGCTCAGCTCGTAAATGTCGTTGATAGAGCACAGCTTTATGTATGTATTTAAGCTGTCACTATTTAATTTATCAATTAATGCGTTACCACTAAGATGGCGTAAATCCTCTAGCTGTGCAGACTCTCTAAGCGTGCTATTAAATAATTTAAAATTTAAACCAAAACGATCGTGAGTATTAGCTGACATTTTTAAACAGCTTTTGAGTAACGCTTCGCAATCAGTTAAAACGTCTACATTTTGTCTAACATCAAGCGCTAAACTAACAGACTCTTTAGTTGCTAAGAGCCCGTGAAAATCCAACGTGTTTACTTGTTCAGAATCATCAATCTGATAGTGAATACTAACTCCCTGAATATTTGCTTCGAGCGTCAATAAAAAGCACTGCTTTACTGCTGCTAGCGCCGGAGTAAGAAACGCCTCGCATTGTGCAATCATTTGCTCTGGCGGAATTTGCAAACAGACGTAGTTACATTGCAACTTGTTGATTAAGGTAATAGAGAATTTTTGACTTTGGGTTTCACAATATTTACCTATTACCCCTTGGATAATTTCTAAAACGTGACTATTAGTATTCATAAAGCATTCTCGTTAACCCAATGTATAGCTCTACATCATCAAGTTATGTGCCATAAATTAATTCTTATAAACACACTTGCATTCATAGACTTAAGTATTAGACAAACAGGGCTCTGGTTTTTCATTCGCATTTTGCAAATCATATTGCTATGCATAATATGATTTATGCTTTTATTAGAATGGTGCAATCGATTTTTTTCTCTTTAAATAATTTTTCATTCATTTAAACTGATATTAATCAAATTGAGGAGAAAGCTATGTTAACCGTAATTTTTGGCCGTGAAGGTTGTCCATTTTGTGTTCGTGCGAAAGATGTTGCTGAGCAATTATCAAATGAACGTGATGACTTTAAATTTCGTTACATCGACATAATTAAAGAAGGCATTAGTAAAGCCGACCTTGAAAAGTCAGCGGGTAAGCCTTGCCCTACTGTTCCACAAATTTTTGTAGACCAAAATCACATTGGTGGATTTACAGAATTTGAAGCTTACGCAAAAGAAAACCTAGGCTTGTATAAATAAGCTTTGTATTAAATATGTTAACCAGTTTAATAAACCCTATATTGAGCTGGTTAAATTTCGACCAACATCAAATACATACAAATTAGTTTCAATTTATACAAGCATTTTCCTCGCGAATCCTATATAATGCGCGCCTCTTTAAATTCGTTGAGGCGTATTAATGTCAGAACCAGTCACGTTTGAATCTCTAAATCTTTCTCCTGCAATTTTGAAGGCAGTTGAAGAGTTGGGTTACAAGACACCATCTGAAATCCAAGCTCAATGTATACCGTTATTGCTAGAAAGAAAGGACGTACTGGGACTAGCTCAAACGGGTACAGGTAAAACCGCAGCATTTGCACTGCCATTACTAAATAATATTGACCCGTCTGTGAAACAGCCACAGATCCTTGTACTCACACCAACACGTGAGCTTGCGATCCAAGTTGCTGAGGCATTCGAACAATATGCTAAACATGTTCGTGGTATTGAAGTATTGGCACTATATGGTGGCCAAAGCTACAGTATCCAATTAAGCGCACTTCGTCGTGGCGCTCAGGTTATTGTTGCAACTCCAGGTCGTTTAATCGATCACATTAACCGTGGCACTATCAAGTTTGATGCTCTACAAGCACTTGTACTTGATGAAGCCGATGAAATGTTACGTATGGGCTTTATCGATGATGTAGAAAGCATCATGGAAAAAACACCGCGCGAAAAGCAAACATGTCTTTTCTCTGCGACTATGCCTAAGCAAATTCAAAACATCAGCAGCAAGTATATGAACAATCCTGAACAGGTTCATATTTCTGCGCGTAACTCTACAGTATCATCTGTTGAGCAAGTGTTTTGGAATGCAAGCGTACATAAAAATAAAGCTATTGTTCGCTTCTTAGAAGCTGAACAGTATGAAGGTGCTATTGTTTTCGTACGTACGCGTAACGATACAGTACAACTTGCTGAGTTATTAGAGCGCGAAGGTTTCTCTGCTGCTCCACTTAATGGTGATATGAACCAGCAAGCACGTGAACGCACTGTAGAACGCTTAAAAAGCGGCATGCTAAATGTTGTTATTGCAACAGACGTTGCTGCTCGTGGTCTAGATGTTGACCGCTTAAGCTTAGTTATCAACTACGATATACCACAAGATTCTGAAGCCTACGTTCACCGTATCGGCCGTACAGGTCGTGCTGGTCGTACTGGTAAAGCAATTTTATTCGTAAAACATAACGAACGTTATTTACTTAAAAATATCATTCGTCATACGAAGTCTGAAATTGCACAAGTTGAATTACCAACTGCAAAAATCGTTGAAGAAAAACGTATTGAAGCGTTACAAGCAAAATTAACTATTGCGCTTGAAAACAAAGATATTACATTCTTTAACGAGATAGCTACTAACATGGCTGAAAAACTTGAACTTCCTCTTGAAAGCTTAGCGGGTGCGTTACTGTGTTTAGCACAGCAACAGTCTCCAATTAAAGTTGAAGAAGTTAAGATTCAACCTCGTGAACGTAACGAGCGTAACGATCGCAACCCACGTAGTAACGACCGCAATGATCGCGGTGGTGACCGTGGACGTCGTAACGAACGTGGCGGCGAACGTGGTGGTGAACGCGCTGAGCGTAAACCTCGCGAACGTAACAGTCGTGATGCAGGCCCTATGGATACTTACCGTATCGAAGTAGGTCGTGAACACGGTGTTCAGGTTAAGAACATTGTTGGCGCTATCGCTAACGAAGCTGACATCTCAAGCAAGTTTATTGGTGATATTCGTTTACACGACAATCACAGTACGGTTCAATTACCGCAAAACATGCCTAAAGATGTACTTGATCATTTCCAAAAAGTGTTTATTTGTAAACGTCCTATGGGCTTAACAATTACACAAGATCAAGGCCCTGCTGAGCCACGTGCAGAACGCTCTGAGCGTCCAGCTGGTGACAAAAAGCGCACCTTTAGTAAAGATAAAGACGATAGCCAACGCGGTGATAAGCGTACTGGCCCTCGTAAAGAACGTCGCCCAGTAAGCTTCACAGCTAAATAAGCAACGACTCTTTAATAAAAAAACCTTGCCACGAAAGTGACAAGGTTTTTTTGTTTTTAAGCTGCTGCCACAGTGAATACAAAGTAAACCTTCGCGTCAATTCAATAGCAGCTTGAGATAGTTTTTTTAGCCTGAGTTCGGGTTACTTAATGTCTAAAAATATATTCCTCTGATTTTTAAAATAACAAAAATTCTGTAAACTAAACAAAGGCTATAGTTCACGGATGAATTAAAAATTGAAAAAGATTTACGACAACTTGCTCTTTGTAGCAATAATACTCTCCATTTTATTATGCATCACTATTCCTATTTTAATGGACTTTACAGATCCACCATTCATCTCAAATGAGCTATACGACGTTGTTTTCTTTATAGCCGTCCCTATTATCTGTTGCGCACTATTTATCTATTTAAATATACTTATATTCAATAAATACAAACGCTGCAGTAAATATAGAGAATCACTTAAATACAATTTTTCAGATACAAAAATGAAATTGGCATCCATTTTCATGTACCCATTATCCCCTTTATTAATCTATGGAATACTCTATATTTTTATCTCTGATCCCATTAAATTATGGGCTTACTACACGCAAGGCGGCTATTGGTATAAGGAATATATACTGACCGATGTACAAAAATGTGGCACCGAGTATGAAGATAGTTGTACTCATTT
Organism: Pseudoalteromonas sp. SWXJZ10B; assembly: GCF_015864475.1. Lineage (NCBI taxonomy): Bacteria > Pseudomonadati > Pseudomonadota > Gammaproteobacteria > Alteromonadales > Pseudoalteromonadaceae > Pseudoalteromonas > Pseudoalteromonas sp. SWXJZ10B. The sequence continues at coordinate 63,401 of NZ_JADYXD010000020.1, read as the reverse complement.
ATACTTCAAAGACCCTAAAACGAATAAAATTCATGATTTTAGGTGGTACGACGCTAAGTCTACAATAATGAACAACAAAAACGATTATGTGTATATTGTTGGTGAGGCCAACTTATTTGGCTATATAGTGAGAGATTTAGAAAGGTAACTTAGACTTACTTTTACATTACAGAACTTTTATTTAAAAACCTCACTCAAGTGAGTGAGGTTCATAAATCAAGGTTTAGGTTAAGGCAATGCTGGATAAATGTAGCTTGCATCAAGCCCTAGTGGAATACCAAGTGCCCAGTAACCTAATAAAAAGATACTCCAGCCAATCATAAAGGCGATTGAGTACGGTAGCATAATAGCAATTAAAGTACCTATACCGGTGCCTTTCACATACTTTTGACAGTACACCACCACTAATGGGAAATAAGGCATTAACGGTGTAATAATATTAGAACTTGAGTCACCTACACGATAAGCGGCTTGAGTTAAGTCTGGTGAAATGCCAAGTTGCATTAACATCGGTACAAAAATAGGGCCAAGTAATGCCCATTTTGCTGAACTTGAACCTACAAACAAGTTAACAAAGCCGGTTAAAAAGATAATTCCCACAACCGTTACTGCACTTGGCAATTCCATCGCCTTTAATAACTGCGCACCTTCGATTGCGAGTAATGCACCTAAATTTGATTTACTAAATGCAGCAATAAATAGCGAACAGAAAAATGCCATGACGATATAATATGCCATGCCGCTCATCGCTTTACTCATTGCATCAATCATATCTTTTGAAGTTTTAAAGGTACCTACCGTAAAACCATATACTGTGCCAGGTAGCCAAAAAAGTAAAAATATTAGTGGTACAATTGATTGCATTAAAGGAGAGCTAAAATTAGTAAGGGATCCGTCACTACTGCGCATTGCAGAATCGTCTGGAGCAGAGACAAATGCTAATAACGCAAGTCCTGCAATCATCACGGTACTGGCTATATAAAAGGCACGTTTTTCATCACTACGTGCATCTTCAAATACAGGTAAATCCTCTTTAGCACCATCAACCGCTGTTTTTTGTAAACGTGGTTCAATAATTTTATCGGTAATGTACCAGCCTAATGCCACAATAAATAAGCTAGATGCTGAAGCAAATGCCCAGTTATTTAACGGGTTAATTGTCATTGCAGGATTAATTATTTGCGCCGCACTTTGGGTAAAGCTTTGTAGCAATGGATCAATCCCTGATGGAATAAAGTTAGCCCCAAAACCACCACTGACTCCTGCAAATGCAGCTGCAATACCCGCAAGCGGATGGCGCCCTGCAGCAAAAAATATAACACCGGCAAGTGGAATAACTAATACATAACCTGCGTCAGTAGCGGTATGGCTCACAATAGCCACTAAAATGATTGAAGGCGTTAATAGCTTTTTAGGAGTCACTTTAAGCATTAACTTAAGACCGGTATTAATGAAGCCCGAATGCTCTGCAACACCGACACCTAACATAGCTACTAAAACGACACCTAAGGGAGCGAAGCCGGTAAAGGTTTTTACCATAGAGGATAAAAAGGTAGCGAGCGAATCACTTGCCAGCATATTATTAATAATAATCGCTTCACCTGTACGTGGGTCTATTGCATCAAAGCTTACGCCTGAAAACCACCACGACAAAAACCAAATTAATAACATTGCAAACAGAAATATTACGGCTGGATCTGGAAGCTTATTTCCTACTCGCTCAACAAAATTTAAAAAACGCGCTACAACCCCTGAAGGTAAAGCGTCTTGATTATTATTCATTCTTATTGTTCCTAAAATTTATTTTAGTAACAATATCGCATAAAAACAAAACAGTAAATTAACATGAAAATCTGCTTGAAAAGTTTTGGGCACAAAAAAACACGATAGTGATAAAAAAATCGTGTTTTTTGTGCCACTTACTGTTAAGCGAGGGCTTTAACTTCTTCCCACAAGCGTGCAACTAATGTCTTATCTTCTTCGTTAAGCTCACCATTACGATACGCTTTAACTAAGCTCTGCTCTACAGTTTCGTTTAGTTCATCTATACTGATTGTCAGCTTTTCTACTTCGGCATAGCCTACTGCAAGATCATAGTGACCTCGTAAATAGCCGCCTGCGAATAACTCATCGTCAGTTGCTTTTATTACTAAATCATCGAAGTACTGCTGGGCTGCATCGATATAGTTCACTAAACTCATTTATTAATCTCCTGGTTTTGCAAAGCACCTGTATTTTCAAGGTTTTGGTGCCCTACTGCATACATAATATGGTCGTTAAATCCGGTGGTTACTTTAATATAACCCGTTAATTCATCATCTAATTCGCCATCGCCGGTGTCACAAATAAGGGGGCGGCTATTAAGCGCTTGTAGTTTTGTTTTTGTTGCTACTACAATAATGTTTTCTTTGCCAATTGCACGTATAAGCGCAGGGCTCAATTGCTGATTACCACGGCCAAATATATGCCCTTGCCCGCCAATGAGCGTAATGACTAACTTAGTACTTTGATCATGTGTAAGCTCAAGTAATTGCTTAGCCGTTAAATCTTGAGCAACTAAGGTTTGATCTTTTATTAAATCAACGCCAAGCAACGTATTTTGAAGTCCCATTTCTTCCATTATGGCCTCAACTGTTGAGCCGCTACCCATTATATAAAATGTGTCTTCATCCATTTGCGATACAACATGCGCTGCAATGTCGGCAAGTACGAGTTCGTCGGTTTCTTTACCGCCATTTTTAACCGCTTGCATATAGCGTACTTCGCTAGGTGTTTGCATTTCGCCGTAGCGCTTTGCTTTTACTGTGCCTTGTCTAAAGGCATCTTCATCTATATCCATTACATCTGCATCAGCTAAGGTAACTAACTCCCCCTTAACCAGCATTTCGACTACGCGCCCTGCAGCTTTTGGTGTAATGGCGTACACACCAGAGTGAATTTTACAGCCTGCAGGAATACCAAGTACGGGAATGGTATCTTCGATTGCATGGCAAATATTACGCGCTGTACCATCGCCTCCAGCAAATAAAACTAAATCAACACCAAAGTCTCTAAGTACTTTTGCTGCTTGTTCTGTGTCGTCTGGGGTTGTTATAGCAGCAGTGTTGTATATAACCTCTACATTAAAGCCCAAGGCTTTTGCTGTTTGCTCACCCATGTCACCGTTAACGGTGTAAATGGTTAAGCGTTCTTTATAAGGCAATAGCACTTCAAGCGCTGCTTTTGTTCGGCTATTTGCTTTGGGTTCTGCACCTAATTCGATTGCTTTAGCGGCTGTGTGTGCGCCATCACTACCTTTTAAGGCAACTGTTCCGCCTAAACCTGCTACTGGGTTTACAATTAAACCTAATTTAAACGCCATTACAAAGCTCCTTCGGATGTTGCCAATTAAATTGCTGCGCTGTTAATGGCCACTGTGTATTATAAAAATCAGAGAGTGCTTTTAAAAGTGACTCTGTACGAGAGTTAAAGCCATTTTCGATTAACGATAATACACGTGCATGTACTCGCTGCTGAAAATCAAACCGACATGTTTGCTCGCCGTTTAAGTTATCCACCGACACATTAAAATTAAACCCTGCTGCGGTGCTTAATAACCACTCTATAGCTTGAGGCTTTACTTCTACGTTTTCAAACTCAGCTTGTTTTTGTTTGTCGCGCCCATCAGGACAATACCAATAGCCGTAATCTTCTAATAAACGACGTTCATCGCCTGCAACCAACCAGTGTGCAACCTCATGTAATGCACTCGCGTAAAAACCATGCGCAAATACAACTTGGTGATATGGCACGTGCTCTGTTGCTGGTAAATACACAGGTTCAAAATCGCCTTTTATCAGACATGTATTATGACTTTGATAAAAAGTGCGTTCAAAAATTGAAATTAGATCAGCTATTTGATGCATAAAATTAGGCTAATTAGTCTCGGTTATAGCGCTATTTTGCGCAGTAAAAACGAGACGAATTGTACGGGCTTTTACAACTAAAGTAAAAATAAGGCGTGATAGTAAAATATAAGCGGACTAATCTTTCACTTTATTGATATTTTTAATAATACCTAAACAGTAAAGAGTATTACCAAGTTCTTTACGCTGTGTTTTTTCACCTGAGGTTTTATTGGCTAAGCTAGTTAACATATCGTACCGTTTACGTAGAGTTAGTATATATCTGGCATGTCTACGGCATTCAAAGCAATGAGTACAGTGTGAATCGACCCAAAATCTTAATGTTTCAAACCAATATTGCTGCTCTTGAGCAAAAAAAATAAATGCCTTAGAGCAAGTCCCGCACTTCTCTTCAATATCAACATAAAGTGCCCGAGGATAAATGGCATAGTTTTGCTTTTTTATATCAGCCAATATTACCGTATTAGGGAAGTATTTAAGGCTCGAGTAACGCCAGTGCGCATTCTCTATCGCCTCTATTGTCACTGGGGTATTGGTAGTTATTGGTGTATTGCCATACCTTGGGTGATTTAGATACATGAGCTGCCTAGTTTAAACTTATGATTTTAAGGTATAAAACATGCCATATAAGAAAACAATAATTATACAGGCGTTCCTGCTTCATCACACTCTACAATATCGGTCTCGGTTAATGCCTGAGTGATCCATGCTTGCAATACTGGGCAGCGCATAACAAAGTCACAATATTGATGTGCCTCTGGCGATAACGTAATTTGATAGGTTTTTAAGCGCAGTACAACAGGCACATACATGGCATCAGCAATACTAAAGTCACCAAAAAACCACTCATTTGGAAACACATCTTGTTGCTGTGCAAATATTTCGTCTATACGGGCTATGTCTTTTAGTGCTTCGCTCGATAGGTCTACTTTACGGGTTGCTCTTATATTCATTGGCATTTCACTGCGCAGTGCCACAAAGCCTGAATGCATTTCAGCGCTTAGTGCACGCGCTTTAGCTCTTTGGGTAATATATTTTGGCCATGCAGCGCCTGATAAGTAAGCATCGTTAATATATTCACAAATTGCTAGCGAATCCCATACCTGTAAATCGCCATCAATTAACGCTGGGACTTTTTGCAAAGCAAAGGTCTTTTTTAGTTCATTGTAAAAGTCGGGGGTGTCGAGTACTAGCTGGGTTTCACTAAACTCAACATCAAATTTACTCATTAAATACCATGCGCGTAATGACCAGCTAGAGTAGTTTTTATTACCGATAAATAATTGCATATTGTAAATACCAAAGTGAATAGACGCTCCTACCATACTAGGTGATTTAACAACCAACAACATTTTGTTTAAAGTCTCTTTGCTAACTGTTACTTAAAGCTATTAATTACTCACTCAACTGCTTGTTTAAATGCTTTTTTAATAGTTGTGTATTACGCGTGTTAGCTTTAAAAAAGGCATCAAAAATATCACCAAAAAATGGCACTAAACCGCCCACAAAGTCTATGAGCATATTGATAATCATCTTAGTCTTTATACGTTTACTCACACCTAAACGCTGGGCTTCTATCAGCACATAACTTGATAAAATTAGCCCTGCGGCATCACCTATAACGGGAATTAAACCAATCACAGCCTCCAAACCTATATTAAATTTAGTAAAAGGAATGCCAATGCTGCTATCAGTTAACTTACTGAATCGCTCTAAGCGGGCTATTGCAGCTTGGGCTTTCATTTGTGAGTGTTCATTAATATTATCGTTCATGATTACTACCCTCCTTTTTGCAGTATATAGGGCCTACTTGAACAACTCCTGAAAGGCTTTAAACTAAATTACAGACATAAAAAAACGCGGTAGTCCGCGTTTTTTATAATTATAAATACTTACACAGAGCCGTTAATTGGCCCGTGTTCGTGGTTTACATGTGGATTTTGTCCGCGTTGGCGCAGTAAATGATCCATTAATGTAATAGCCATCATTGCCTCAGCAATCGGGATTGCACGAATACCCACACACGGATCGTGACGACCTTTGGTGATCATCTCAACCGCTTCGTTGCTTGTATTAATGCTGTTACCTGGGATGGTAATACTCGACGTTGGTTTTAGCGCAATAGAAGCAATAATATCTTGCCCTGTCGAAATACCCGCAAGTACGCCACCTGCATGGTTTGATGTAAAACCTTCAGGGGTTAGCTCGTCGCGATGCTCAGAGCCTTTTTGCTCAACTACATCAAAGCCATCACCAATTTCCACGCCTTTAACTGCATTAATACTCATTAATGAGTGTGCAAGTTCAGCGTCAAGGCGGTCAAATACTGGCTCACCAAGACCTACTGGTACGTTGCTTGCCACTACTTTTACTTTAGCGCCAACTGAGTCACCTTGCTTTTTAAGGTCACGCATATATTCGTCAAGCGCTTCAAGCTTACTTGCATCAGGGAAGAAGAATAAGTTATTTTCAACTTCGTCCCAATCAAACGTTTCCGCCTTAATAGGACCTAGCTGGCTTAAGCATGCTTTAACTTCAATACCATGAAATTGCTTTAAGTATTTTTTAGCGATAGCGCCTGCCGCTACGCGTATTGCGGTTTCACGTGCAGAGGAACGGCCGCCACCACGATAATCGCGCAGGCCGTACTTATGCCAATACGTGTAATCGCCATGACCTGGGCGAAATACATCTTTAATTTTGCCGTAATCTTGCGAACGTTGATCGGTGTTTTCAATTAATAAACCAATGCTAGTACCTGTGGTTTTACCTTCAAAAACGCCTGCTAATATTTTTATTTGATCGCTTTCACGGCGCTGCGTTGTATAACGGCTTTGGCCTGGTTTTCGGCGATCTAAATCAATTTGTAAGTCGGCCTCTGTGATTTCAAGACCTGCGGGAGTACCATCAACAACGCCGCCTAATGCAACGCCGTGGCTCTCACCAAAGGTGGACACTTTAAATAACTGTCCAATGCTATTTCCTGCCATTAACTTTCCTCATTCCTAATGACTACCAATAGCCAAGCACACGGCTTGGCTATTCATTTTTTACTTATTTTGCAAAATACTCATCTAGCTGCTTTTTGCTAATTACAAATACACCTAAGCCGCCTTGTTCAAATTCAATCCATTCAAACGGCGCGCCCGGATACAGTGCATCCATATGTACCATAGAGTTACCAACTTCTACAAATAACAAACCGTTATCAGTTAGGTGTTCACTCGCTTCACTTAAAATAGTACGGGTTACATCTAAACCATCGTGGCCTGATGCAAGCCCAAGCTCTGGTTCATGATGAAATTCACGTGGTAAGTCAGCCATATCTTCTGCATCAACATATGGTGGGTTTGCTACTATTAGGTCGTATTTTTGACCTGGTACACCGCTAAATACATCAGACTGAATAGGTAACACACGATCAGTTAACATGTAATCGTTAATGTTAATGTCTGTCACTTCAAGCGCTTCATACGATATATCTACCGCATCAACTTGTGCCTGCTCAAAAGCTTGCGCAAGTGCAATTGCGATACAACCCGAACCTGTACATAAATCTAATATACGGTTAACCGATTGTGGCTCTTCAAGCCAGGGTGTAAAGCGGTTGCTGATAAGCTCAGCAAACGGTGAGCGAGGTATAAGTACACGTTCATCCACATAAAATGGCATACCCGCAAACCATGCAATGTTTGTTAAGTAAGGTACTGGTGTGCAGTCGTTAATACGTTCTGCAATAAGACCCGCAAGTCGGTTTTTTTCTGTGCTTGTTAAACGCGCGTGCATTAATTCTTTTGGCGCATCAACAGGCAAGCTAAGCGCAGGCAGTAATAAGCTTACAGCTTCATCCCATGCGTTATCTGTACCGTGTCCAAAAAATATACTACTACTTGCAAATTGGCTTGTAGTCCAACGTAACCAGTCATGTAAAGTTGACAGTTCTGCAACGGCTTCTTCGAGTGTTGCTTCTTCTATTTGTAAATCGCTCATATATTTTTACCTGTATTAGCTTACTGACTGTTTTGAGTCTTTAAGACGATTGCATTGCCTATCTGCGCTGGGCAAATTACAATTGCCCCTCATTTAAGTATTGTACCGCCTTTTGCGCTGCGTTTTTACGTTTTTTTGTTTAGGTAATAGTTATGAAAAAAGACACTCCATCACATTCGTCCCTAAGCAATGACGACATAAGCTTATTTCGTCAAACGATCACAGGCGCCAAAGTATTTAAACAAGATACTCATCGTTTTGATACAAAGCCTAAGGTGTCACAAGCTAAGCAATTTGCCCAGCAAAAAAAGCAGGCTCAATCTGAATTTTTCTTCTCAGACGTTTATATTCCCGATATAGACACCCACGGCACGGTTAAATATGTAAAACCAGGCCAAGATACCTTCCTAGCTAAACAGCTTCGCCGTGGTGACTTTGCACCCGATTTGACGCTAGATTTACATGGCTTAAATAAAGAACTTGCTAAAGATGAACTCGCTGGACTCATTCACGAATGTAAAAAGCAGCATTACTATTGTGCATGTGTAGTGCACGGTATTGGCGGCGGCGTACTAAAGCACAAAGTGCCTCAGTACTTAGTACAGCACCCTGACGTAATAGCGATGCACCAAGCCCCTCTCGAATATGGTGGTAGAGGCGCAGTACTCATACTAATTAATTTACCGCAAAGTGATGAATTTAGACGCTAACTTTAGCTATTACTAGGATGTAACTTCGTGCATATTTTTTCAATTATTTTTCCGCTCATTTTTATTGTGGCGTTTGGTTACAGCTGTTGCCGATTAAAATTTTTCGAAAAGCAGCATATTGCAGGCTTAAGTAAATTTACTTTTTATATTAGTTTGCCTGCTTTTTTATTGTTAAATATGTCGCAAATTAACTTACAGCAAAGCATTAGCCTTTTTGCATTTTTGAGTTTTTACATACCGGTTCTGAGTGTATTTGGGGTGGGTATTTTAATTGACCGCTTTTATTTAAATAAAAAGTATTTAAAAAATTACCAACAACACGGCGTCTTTGGACTTGCTTCTAGCTATTCAAATATGGTGTTAGTGGGTATTCCTATTGTTATTGCATCGCTTGGCAAAGAGATGATAGCCATTGCGTTTATGATCATTACTTTTCATAGCACATTGTTATTTGCACTTACTTTTTTAATAGGCGCTAAAGGCAGCAGCGATAAATTTTCGTGGTCGCACTTTGGAAAAAGTATGGTGTTAAATCCAATAGTACTGAGTATTGGATGCGGGCTTATATTAAACATTTTAGGAGTAACACTATTCACCGACTTAGCAAATAGTTTGGATCTATTAGCTAAACCAGCAATTGCCTGTGCGCTATTTGTACTTGGTGCTAATTTAGCTTTTTATAAAATAGCAGCAAATTGGCAACCCGCGTTAATAGCATCAATTTTAAAAATATTTTTATTGCCTGCGTTAGTTTTATTGGTAGGCACCTATGTATTTAAGCTAGACACGCAAATACTTAATGTATTGGTACTTTTAAGTGCGTCCCCTGTTGGCGTAAATGCTTATCTTATTGCGAGTCAAATAAAGCAGCATGAAGCTACTCTTGCTGGGGCTGTCGTACTTTCTACTATCTTAAGTGTTATTAGCTTTACGTTTTGGCTAGCTTTATTACTTTAGCTTACAAACCGCCGGCTACATCAACAAAACTACCCGTTGTAAAAGAAGCGTGCTCCGAAGCTAAAAAGTAAATTGCTGCAGCAACTTCCTCGGGTGTACCGCCTCTGCCAAGGGGTAATTTACTTTTAAGACGATCGACTCGATTTTTTTCGCCGCCATCACTATGCATATCAGTGTAAATAAGCCCAGGTCTAACAGAGTTAACACGAATACCTTTACTTGCCACCTCTTTTGCCAAGCCAATAGTAAATGTGTCCATTGCACCTTTAGATGCTGCATAATCAATGTACTCATTAGGAGAGCCCGTTTTAGCGGCCCCCGATGAAACATTAACAATACTACCGCCATTTCCCATTCGCTTTATTGCCTCACGACTACATAAAAAAGCACTGGTAATATTTGTAGTCAAAACTTCGTTTATGCGCTCAGCACTCATTTCTAACAAAGGCATTTGTGGTTTTAAAATACCGGCGTTATTTATTAGTACATCAAGTTGACCTAACTCTTTATCAATAAAGTCAAATAACGCCAAAACATCTGCCTCTTTCGACACATCTGCTTTTATAACTTGAGCCCTAACGCCAGAGCTTCTGACTTGATCGGCTACTAGCTTCGCACTAGCTAAATCAGCTTTATAATTAATGCAAACATCATAACCATGCTTTGCAAAATATAGTGCAGTAGCTGCGCCAATACCTCGACTAGAGCCTGTGATAAGTACAACGGGGGAGCGAGTCATTAAAGCTATTATTCTTTTAAAGCTGCGACTACTGAAATTTCAACAAGCAGTGCATCACGTGCCATTTTAGCTTCCACACAGGCACGTGCTGGTGCACAACCCTCGGGTACCCATGCATCCCATACTGCATTCATATCAGCAAAGTATTCCATGCTCTTTACATAAATAGTCGCGCTAAGCATATGTTCTTTTGAACTTCCCGCTTCATCAAGCAATGCCTCTACTTTATCAAGCATAGTTTGAGTTTGTTCTTTGATATCTTTTTGCGCGTCGGCGCATACCTGCCCACATAAATACACAGTGCCGTTATGTTTTACAATGCGGCTCATGCGCGCACCTGTTTGTAAACGTTCTATTGTCATTTTACTTTACTCAATTATTTATATTTAAACGTTTTCTGGGGCATTTATACTTAAATAACTACTACGCTGGGTTTGCTCATCGTAACTAATAACAGCAACAGCCCCCGTATTAAAAATGGGCATATTGCCAGGGCTTAATTGGTCCACTAAGTAACTTACAATAGGCATGTGTGCCACTATAAGCCATGTATTGCATTGGGTGTGAGTAGCAATAAGTGTTTCGATGTAGTCAGCAGCAATTTGAGGTTTGCCTTCGGGAATTATATCAGACGTGGTTTCGCTAAATTTAAATACGTTATTTTTAGCCACACCTGCAGCTGTTTGCTGTGCTCGAATGTAAGGACTAACTAACAGTGCATCAGGGTAATGTGCTTTACTGAGCCAAAGGCCCATTTTTTCAGCTTCATCATGCCCTGCTTGGGTTAAATTTCTACCTGCATCATCAGCCTGCATGGGTGTTGCTTCGCCGTGGCGCATTATTAGGATTGTTTTCATAAAAAATCAACCGATTAAAGAATATAAAACAGTAGCCAGTTTGCCCGTTTGTCAGCTATATTAACAATATAAATCTATTTATTTCTAAAATAGTTCTTTCATGAGATTCAGGTAAATCTTTAAGCTGTACTTCGCTTTCCTGAAGCCATCATCTGTTGTTAACAAGTAAACGTTTAGTTTCAGGAGCATCATTTGAATATCAGCCGCAATGATAACAGAGCATACCGCGCCTTTACACTGGACAATGGTCTAAAAGTACTATTAGTGCAAGATAAAGATTCTACAAAAGCGGCAGCATCAATGGCAGTTAACGCCGGACATTTTGACGACCCTCTTGATAGGCAAGGCCTAGCACACTTTTTAGAGCACATGCTTTTTTTAGGCACTGACCAGTATCCAGATTCAGGTAGTTTTAATAATTTTGTTTCGCAAGCTGGCGGCAACACCAATGCGTGGACCGGCACTGAGCATACCTGTTACTTTTTTGATATTAACAATCAAGAATTTGAACAAGCACTTACCCAATTTAGCCGCTTTTTTATTGCGCCTCTTTTAAATTCAGCCGAAACAGAAAAAGAACGTAACGCAATTGAAGCCGAGTTTAAACTAAAAATAAAAGACGACGGTCGCCGTATTTATCAAGCCCACAAAGAAACGGTAAATCCAGCTCATCCATTTGCTAAATTTTCTGTAGGAAACCTACAAACCTTAGCTGACAGAGAGCGCTGTATTAGTGATGAGCTTCGTGACTTTTTTAATAGCCAGTACCAAGCTCAGTGGATGACTTTAGTTATTTGCGCAAACGAAACACTAGACACACTACAAAGCTGGACTCAAACTTACTTTGGCGCAATTAACGGCAACAAAAACCTTAAAAAGCCAGAGATCAGTGAGCCACTTTATCGTAAACAAGACATAGGAAAAATACTCCATATTGAGCCACATAAGCATATGCAAAAACTTATTATAAGTTTTGCTATGCCTAATATTGACGACTTTTATCGCCATAAAACAGTAAGTTTTATTGCCCACTTACTTGGCTATGAAGGCGCTGGTTCTCTTTATTCTATTTTAAAAGAACAAGGCTGGATCAATGCACTTTCTGCTGGCGGTGGTATTAATGGCAGCAACTTTAAAGATTTTAATATTAGCTTAGCGCTTACCGATGAGGGTATTGAATACTTTGAAGATATTATTGAAATGGTGTTTGAATACATTTGTTTAATTAACGATAACACCGAAAAATTGCCGCGCTTATATCAAGATAAAAAAAATCTATTACAAATAGCATTCGATAACCAAGAAAAATCACGCTTAATTGATTGGGTCAGTAATTTAAGCATTAATATGCAGCATTACGATGAAGCAAATTACGTGCAAGGCGACTATTTAATGGAAGGCTTTAAAAAAGCGACCCACGAAATGGCCATGCAGTGGTTAACGCCACATAATATGCGCATCGTACTTATACATCCAGATGTAGAGCCTGAACATAAAACGGCATGGTACAACACACCATATAAAGTAGAACATATTTCACCTAGTTGGCTTGATGCCCTTAGCGAGATAAATAAGCCGTTGAGCGAAATGCTGCTACCTACAGCTAATCCTTATTTAACAAAAGAAGTGGTGTTATTTGATGTCGTAAAACCACAAACAAAACCCGAGTTATTAGTAAAAGAACCCGGTTTTGACTTTTGGTTTAAACAAGACAACACATTTCGTGTTGCTAAAGGCCATTTTTATTTGGCCATGGATTCTGATTTTGCCGTAAAAGATGTAAAACATATGGCACTCACCCGCTTATTTACAGATTTATTTATGGATAGTGTGGGCGAGCAATTTTATCCAGCAGAACTTGCGGGACTTAGCTACCACTTAACCTCGCATCAAGGTGGATTAACTCTACATACCGCGGGGCTTTCATCTAGCCAGTTAGAGCTTGTTGATCAATTAATAGATGCTTTATTTAATGTAGAGATCTGTGCAAAACGCTTTGCTGAATATAAAAAACAGCTTGTAAGGCATTGGCGCAATAGCAACCAAAACAAACCAGTCAGTGAGTTATTTAGCATTTTAGGCGCAAAAATAATGCCTTGGAACCCACAACCTGGGGAGCTTGCATCGGCATTAAAAAACACCTGTTTTCAGCAATTTAATGAGTTCAGAACAGACTTTTTTAAAGCACTACATGTTGAATCATTTTTACATGGTAACTGGCAGCAAAGTGATGCAATAGCCTTTCAAAAAAAGGTCGCAAATCACTTAAAAAACGCAACCATAATTGAAGATTTAAGACGCCCTCTTTTTGAAATTAAAAAAGTAACTCGCTACGAGTTAGAGCTTCCTTGTAACGACCATGCAATGGTTATTTACTATCAAGCGCAAACGGATTGCGTGGCCGAAAAAGTAAAAATGATGGCGTTAAATCATTTAATTAATCAAGATTACTTTAATGAATTACGAACTACACAGCAACTTGGTTATTTAGTAGGCGCTGGTTATGCACCATTTAACACGCGTGCTGGTATAGCATTTTATGTGCAGTCACCTAAGTTTGATGCAAAAACATTATTGCATCGACATAACCGTTTTATTAAAAACTACCTTGATAATATTGATGCACTTGATGAAAACGATTGGCAACAGCAAAAACACGGCCTTAGTACTCATATTGCAGAAAAAGATAAAAACCTGCGCCTGCGCTCACAACGGTTATGGCTTGCTATTGGTAACAGAGATCATGAATTTTATATGCAACAACGACTTTTAGATGCCTTAAATGCGCTAACCCTAAAAGAACTAAAAGTTTATGCACTAAGCCTATTTGATGATAATAGACCAAGATATGAGCTTTTAAGCTCGGCAAAAGTCAATAAATCTCAAAATATGCCCGTTTACTCTCAATCTCTTTGACACTAGGTTTAGCTTGTTTTAAATTATCATTTGTAAATTAGAAGTAATAAAAAAATGATAAAAATAATAATAAAACTAAGCATGCTTGTAGTACTTGCTTACTCATTTGAGCTTTTTGCCTTTGAGTCATCATTTAATTACAACTCCGACAATATACTTATACTAGCAAGCGCCATTATAGCGCTTGCTTTGCCCTACCTGTTATTTGTAATCCACAAACTTAGACGCTCACGCCGTCAACTCCGTCTTTCGGAAAAACGCCTTAAAAGTACTGTAGAAGGTAGCGGCGATACACTTTGGGACTGGAACATAAAAACAGGCGAAGTTATTCGTATTAACGATAAGTACTTAATGGATTCGACTACCTTAATGGGGTTTCCGCCAAACAAAGGCCTTATTCACCCTCACGATATTAATAACGTTGAGCACTTGTTAAAAGTACACTTTGCAGAGCAGTCTGCTTTTTTTGAAGCCACCTACCGAATCAAAGATACATTTGGTCGTTGGCATTGGGTACTCGATCGCGGAAAAATAATTGAAAAAGACGCCAACTTATCACCCCTTAGAATGACAGGTACCGTTCGCGATATATCACAGTTAAAATCAACGGAAGAGCGCTTAAACCTTTTTGCTAAATGTGTTGAATCACTCACTGACGCCTTAGCAATTTACGATAAAAACTTTAAACTGGTTGATATAAACCCGAGTTTTTTAACCTTGTTTGGTGGCGTACGCGAGCAATACTTAGGAAAAGATTTCAACCTATCTGGGTATGAGCCAAGCTACACAAACAGAATTATTGAAATAGTAAAAGAGCGCGAACATATCCAACAAGAAGTGAAGCTTCGTAATAGTGAGCGTGTTTTATTGCCTATAGAAATATCGATAGATGAAATTAAAAACGATCAAAATCAAATAACTAATTATGTCGTTGTTTATTCAGATTTAACAGAGCGTAAAAAAGCCGAATCGCAGTTACATAACTTATCGAATCGAGATCGCACAACTAGTCTGCCTAACCGAAATTTATTTTTTACTGATTTGCAAAAGCTAGTAAAGCTCAACTCGCATCACGCCTTGCTTGTATTCGATTTAGATAACTTTAAAAAAATAAATGACTCGTTAGGGCATCAACTAGGTGACAGCTTATTAGCTAAACTAGCAATGCGCTTAAATAAACTAACCCGCGAAAATGATGTATTTTATCGTTTAGGCGGCGATGAGTTTGCTCTTGTAATGTCTGACACTAACGACATACATGTAATTACACGTATGGCAAAACAGTTTTTAGCAGCCATTGCTACACCATTTAAAATGGCTGGCCACGAACTGGCAATCACCTCAAGTGTAGGCATTGTATTATTTCCAGAAGACGGTAATACGCCTGAACTGCTTTTAAAAAATGCAGATACCGCGATGTATCATGCTAAAAAGAAAGGTAACAGCTACTTATTTTTTAACGACACGATGAACCGTCAAGCCGTTAAACGACTGCAAATTGAAAACCTCATGCGCTTTGGTTTAAAAGAAGACCATTTTGAAGTGTACTACCAACCAAAAATGAATATTCGCACAGGCAAGCTAACCGGAATGGAAGCATTAGTGCGCTTTATTACACCCAAAAAAGGCATTATTAGTCCGGGAGTTTTTATACCTATAGCCGAGGAAACTGGCCAAATAATTGAAATTGGTGAAGTGGTATTAAACAAAGCCTGCAGAGACGTAAAAGAATGGCTAGATAGCGGTTTATTTAGCGGCCGAGTAGCTGTCAACTTATCAGCAAAGCAATTTAGCCTCCCCGATTTAACTTCTCGTATTGACGTTATTTTGCAAAAAAACGAATTACCTTCTTACTTTTTAGAGCTTGAAATAACAGAAGGTACTGTAATGGACGACCCTAAAGAAGCCATTGCAATTATGCGTTCGTTAAGTGCCCGAGGTATTCATTTAGCAATGGATGATTTTGGTACTGGTTATTCATCATTAGCGTATTTAAAGCAATTTCCGCTTAATACACTTAAAGTAGATAAAGCATTTATAGATGACATGACCAACGAACGTGGGCGTAATATGGTCGACTCAATAGTCACTATTGCGCATAACCTTGATTTGCATGTAGTTGCTGAAGGTGTAGAACAAGCTCATCAAATTGATATACTTAAAAAGCTTAATTGCGAAACAGTACAAGGTTATTACTATTCTAAGCCACTATCAAAAAGTGAATTTACTGAATTTTTAAAGCAGCAACAAACTAAAGCAGCCCCAAGCTTAATTAGAAAAAATAAAAATGTGGCGTCGATAAATTAAGGGCGCCATATACACGCATTTATACCTACATTTCTTACTAAAGCACGGCGATAATGTAGATTAAATAAGCACCAGGCCACAGGCCCAAGTAAACCGCCTAAAATAAGCCATCGCTTAATTGGCATACCTTTTTTAATGGCTTCTAAATACATTAAAGCTATAAATGCACTGCTTAGTAAAACTATAAACAAAATTACCCTTTAAAGTTGCTCAAAAATACGGCACTTATTCTAACGCTAACGTGATTAAATTTAAAGCAACAAATCCCCCGCGCGCACAAAAAAGCCGAAGCTGTTAAACACAGATTCGGCTTTTAAAATTATAATTTACGCGTTACTTTTCAGCACGACCCATAAATTTGTGTTCAACAGTATTAATACGGATACGGTCACCTGTTGAAATATGCTCTGGCACAGAAATATTTAAGCCAGTAGACATACGTGCAGGTTTTGAACGAGCACTCGCAGATGCACCTTTGATAGATGGGTCTGTTTCTTCAACAACAAGTTCAACACTTGACGGTAAATCAAGCCCTACTGGCGCGCCATCAATAACAATTACGTGTACGCCTTGTGTTTCTTCATTAACAAATAAAATTTCTTCGCTAATAGCATCTTTGCTTAAGTTATAAGGCGTGTAATCTTCATTATCCATGAACACATACTCGTCACCATCAATGTACGATAGCATTACTTCACGGCGTGTTAAATCAGCCAGCGTTAGCATGTCACTGTCTTTGAATGTTTCGTCAACTTTACCACCGGTTACCACATCGTATAAACGCATACGGTATAAACTACCACCAGCACGACCTTGCGGCACAGAGCGCACAATATCTTTTACAACTAAAACGCGGCCATTGAAGTCAATAGCAGTACCTTTTTTAACATCACTCGCCTTTGGCATGTGTGAATTCCTATTATTTTTTTGATTGCCAGAAACATACCACGAACTGGATTTTGTTCAACTAAAATTACGTTGGTTTTACGCTACATGTTGTATTAGCTTGTAAAATTTTAATTTATACTAAAATACATATAATCAAATGTGAAAAAAACTGCTATGGTAGCTTTACCGAGTATGACTTCAAGGAATGGATCATGGACCAGAAAAAAGTACATGAGTATTTAGTTAAAAAACCACTTGTTCAGGTTACAAAACCATTTGCGCAAGAGGTTGATGTATATAAAGTGAATCATAAAATGTTTGCGACTCTTGCTATTGGCAATGACGGTCAAACTAATGATGATGGTGAGGTTATTTGGTGGCTTAACTTAAAGTGCGATCCTGATGAAGCAATATCATTGCGTGATATTTTCCCGGCAGTGATCCCTGGTTACCATATGAATAAACGCTTATGGAACACAGTAATTTTAGACGGCACAATTCCACAAGGTGAAATTGAGAGAATGATTGATAACTCATTTAACTTAGTCGTAGAAAACATGCCAGAAAAAGACCGAAAAGCTATTTCACTTCACTTGTAAACACTTTTTGGGCTAGGCTACTAGCCCATTAAAACCCTACACCTTAAGCGTATAAATTAAATCGTCATATAACTTTTCGCCTATTGTATGCACTTTAAAAAGTGTATCGGTATGGGTTAAACCGCACTTACCAAGCACCTTTTCAGAACCAATATTGCCACGCGTTACGACTGCTTTAAACTGCCTAATACCACATTCTTTCCAAGCCCAGTCAATCACAGCTCTTAGGGATTCTGTCGCGTAGCCTTTATTAAAATACTCTGGCAATAATAAATAACCAAGCTCTGCGGTTTCTCCGTCATAGGCAAAACCTGTAACACCCACAGGTTGTTTTGTTTGATTATTAATAATGAGTAAACACAGGGGATGACGTGATTTAGCATTCCACTTAGGCAAGCGTATCTCAAAGCGGTTTCTTACCAGTGACTCCATTGGCATATCAAAACAATACTTGAGGACTTGAGGATCGCGATGAAGCGCAAGAAAAAGAGGCCAATCAGATTCTTCCATTTGGTATATGCTCAATCTTTGTGTAAATAATGTCATTAAGCTCCTCATTTATTTATAAAAACTATAAAAAAACCGCATTTAAATGCGGTTTTTTTAGATAGCAGAAACTTTATTCTTTCGTTTCAATCTCTTTGGTAACTTCAGGCTCAGTTACACTTTGCTCTTGTGACTCAGTGCTTTGTACTTCAGGAGCTACAACCTCAACATGTGTTGCGTTATAAAAAGTAGCACCAGAGCTTGCCATTGTTACCAGTGATTCACATGGTGCAAAGTTAGCATCGCTGTTAGCTAATGTAGACATATCAGAGCTTATTTTACTTGCGCCTAATTTATCCATATAGCTAAACGGGCCACCTAAAAATGGTGGAAAACCAATACCAAATATTGCACCGATATCGCCATCACGTGGGCTGGCAATAATGCCATCATCTAAACAGCGTACTGCTTCGTTAAGCATTTGCGATACACAACGCTTAGCAATTTCGCTCTTGTTTAAACGTGGAGCCGGGGTAACACCCAATAGTTCGTAAACTGACTCATCAACCTTTTTGCCTTTTTTATCGTATTCATAAAAACCACGACCAGACTTACGGCCAAGGCGTTTTGAATCAATCATACGCATAAATGCATCAGGGCCTTTAAAACGCTCGCCTAATTCTTTTTCAAGAATTGGGGCAATTTTAGAGCCAATATCAATACCTACTTCATCAAGTAGAGCCAGCGGGCCTACCGGAAAACCGAACTCAACAAGCGCTGCATCAATCTTTTCAATTGGCTCGCCTGCTAACATTAAGTTAGCAGCTTCGTTTAAGTAAGGCGCTAAAATACGGTTGACGTAAAAACCGGCCATGTCTTTTACAACAATTGGCGTTTTACCTTGCTTACGTGCAAAGTTAACAACGCGGGCAATGGTCTCTTGAGACGTACCTTCGTGTGGAATAATTTCCACTAATGGCATTTTTTCCACTGGTGAAAAGTAATGCAAGCCAATTACATTTTCAGGACGTGCTGCCTGCGCTGCAATTTGCGATATTGGTAATGATGACGTGTTACTTGCAAAAATTGTATTTGCTTGGCATTGCTGCTCTACGTCTGCAACCATACCTTGCTTAAGTGCAAGGTCTTCAAACACCGCTTCTATTACTAAATCAATGTGTTTAAAGCCACTGTAGTCAGTTGTACCTGTAATACGGTTCATCGTTAACTGCACATCAGCTTTAGACATAATACGACGCTTAAGACGCTTATCTAAAATTTTATAGGTGTAGCTCATTGCATTACTAATGCCCTGCTCTGCTACATCTTTAATACGTACCGGTACTTTAGCTTTAACAGCACTTACGTGCGCAATGCCTGCGCCCATTAGTCCACCACCTAAAACAGCAGTTTTGCTTATTGCGGGTGCGTCATCATTGCGCCACTCTTTTTTCATTTCAGTCGTTGCAAAGAAAATACCGCGAAGCGCTTTCGATTCGTCACTCATTACAAGTGTTGCAAAGCTTTCAGCTTCTGTTTTATACGCTTTTAGCTCATCAAGCTCTACACTAGCTCGCACTGCTTTAATAATAGCTAGTGGTGCTGGGTAGTGCCCGCCTGTTTTTTTAAGTACGTTTTCTTTTGCTTTTTTAAAGATAAAGTTACGACCAAACGGGTTTGACTCTAGTAATTTACTAATATTGTCGAGCTTTGGCTCTTTTGCTTGTGGCTTTTTCTTCGCGGCAAATTCTTTTGCAACTTTTAGCAGCACACTGTGCGGTACACAATCATCAAGCACGCCTGCTTTTTTAGCTTGCGTAGGGCGAATTTGTTTACCTGTTAGCATCCACTCAAGTGCTTTTTGAATACCAACAATTTTGGTTAAGCGCTGGGTGCCGCCGCCACCTGGAAGTAAACCAAGTTGTACTTCTGGTAAGCCAATTTTTGTTAAATCACTGTCGGTACCAACACGGTAATCACATGCTAAAGCAAACTCTAAACCACCACCTAATGCAGCGCCATGAATCGCACTTACTGTTGTGTATGGCAGTTTTGTCATATCAAAAAACGCTTGATGACATAGCTCGCTAATAGCTAAAGCATCTTCACGCTTTTGAACGCTATCGAGCATTTTCACATCGGCGCCAGCAATAAAGTTATCGCTTTTTCCGCTTATAAATACCATGCCTTTTACATTTTGCGACTTAGCGTCTTCTAGTAATGCTTTTAAATCATCGGCAAAACTGCTGCGCAGGGTATTCATTTTCTCACCCGGCACATCAATCGTTACCACGGCGATTTTATTTTCATCTACCGCTAAATTAAATACTGAATCTGTCATTACGCGCTCTCCAATACAAAGGCTGCACCTAAACCGCCAGCAGCACACGCTGTTGTTAATGCTAAACCGCCACCACGACGTTTAAGCTCGTGTAAGCTTTGCGTAATTAAGCGTGCACCTGTTGCTGCAAATGGGTGACCATATGCTAAAGAGCCGCCGTTAACGTTAAACTTATCCATGTTAATTTCGCCAATTGCTTTGCTGCGACCTAAATGCTCTTGTGCAAATTTGTCTGAAGCAAACATTTTCATATTGGCAAGTGTTTGCGATGCAAACGCTTCGTGCATTTCAATTAAATCTAAATCAGCAAGGGTAATACCCGCTCTATCTAGTGCAATAGGTGTTGAATGAGCTGGGCCCATTAGCATGTCTTTTTCTACACCAATTGCTGAAAATGCAAAGCTGCGTACATAACCTAGTATTTCGTAACCCAATGCTTTTGCTTTGCTTTCGCTCATCATAAGCACTGCCGCTGCACCATCTGTTAATGGTGTTGCATTTGCTGCGGTAACTGTACCGTGCTGGCGGTCAAACACCGGTTTAAGCTTAGCGTAGCCTTCAACCGTTGAGTTTTTACGAATATTATTGTCTTCTGAAATGAAGCTTTTATATGGCGGTAAATGCGCCGTCATTACTTCATCTTTTAACTTTCCATCAGCCCATGCTTGCGTTGCAAGTGAGTGAGAACGATGTGCTAATGCATCTTGATCTTCACGGCTAATATTATGTGTTTTAGCCATTTGCTCAGCAGTTTGTCCCATTGAAAGGCCTGTTGAGTACTCTGCAACCGCAGGTGGAACTGGTAATAAATCTTTTAAACGCAGTTTTGAAAATATTTTTAAGCGCTGACCAAGCGTACGCGCTTTATTTAAATCAACTAAGCTGCCTGCTAGCTTTTTACTTACACCGATTGGCAATACTGATGACGAATCTGCGCCGCCTGCAATACCTACACTTACAGATCCCGCCATAATAGACTCAGCTACATTAGCAATAGCCTGAAAGCTGGTAGCACATGCGCGCGATACAGAATATGCATCAACCGATACTGGCATACCTGTGCCCAATACAATTTCACGTGCAATATTTGGCGCTTCTGGCATTTGTACTACTTGACCAAATACAAGTTGATCAATTTCTGACTTATTGAAATTTAATCGTTCAAGCATTTCGTTAACCACCAACTTACCCATATCAAGTGCTGGTACATGGTGAAACGCTGTTGCTTGCTTTGCAAAAGGTGTACGTAAGCCGCTAACTATGGCAATACGGTCGCCCTTTGGTGTTTTTAGTATGTTTTGCTCAGACATTTATGCTCTCCCGCTGACAGGTCTGACCTGTTTGTTTTCCTCGATTCTAAACAACCCGTGTGCTAAAGCCAATAGAAAAACACAAATTTATATAAACAGTGTTTAATTACGACTATCACAATAGGCTTTTTTAGACGCATTTACAAAGTTTTGTGGTACGCTAAAAATCGTTAAAAAATAACGAACTATTTTAAAAAATACAGTCTAACTCTTGAGTTACCCAATTATAAACCTTATAAATAGGTCAGTATTTATCACCTAACACTATTAGGTACAAACCCAGCTGACGAGGACAGTCCACTTATTATGGCAGCTAACGCATTTTCACAATTAAAAACGTACTTAGATACACAAATCATTGGCCAGCCAGAGCTTACACAAGCGCTACTTATTGCTATTTTAGCTGATGGTCACTTATTAGTAGAAGGCCCTCCTGGGCTTGCAAAAACACGTGCAGTTAATGCACTTGCTAAAGGTATTGAAGGATCGTTTCAGCGCGTACAGTTTACGCCAGACTTATTACCGGCTGATGTAACAGGCACCGATATTTACCGCCAACAAACTAGCGAGTTTGTATTTGAAAAAGGTCCTCTTTTTCACAACCTAATTTTAGCTGACGAAATTAACCGTGCACCAGCCAAAGTACAATCAGCACTATTAGAAGCCATGGCAGAGCGCCAAGTGACCGTGGGTAAAAACACCTATCCGCTTAGCGAACTATTTTTAGTTATGGCAACACAAAACCCGCTAGAGCAAGAAGGGACTTACCCGTTACCAGAAGCCCAGCTGGATCGCTTTTTACTGCACCTAAGTATTGGCTACCCTGGCGCAGAGCATGAGCTTGATATACTACGTTTAACACGTGGCGAAGCGCTTAACGAGCAACAACCAGTAATGCAAAAAATTAGTCAAAGCGATTTATTTGCAGCTCGTAAAGAAATATTAGGCCTTTATCTAGCAGAGCCACTTGAGCAATATTTAGTACAACTTATTATTGCCACCCGTGAAGGCGCTAAATTAGATGCGCAACTAGGTAGCTGGATTGAGTTTGGTGCAAGTCCGCGTGCAACAATAGCACTTGATAAATGTGCTCGTGCTCATGCATGGCTTCAAGGCCGTGACTTTGTAGCACCTGATGACATTCAAGCTGTTGTGCATAACGTACTGCGTCACCGCATTATTTTAAGTTACGAAGCCCAAGCCGATGGCATTACTAAAGATCAAGTAATAAGCCGTATAGTTGAACTTGTAGCCGTACCATAAGTTATGCAAAAACAATTAGAATCCCAAGCATGGCTCAAACAGAGCCATAGCCACGGTGTTAATTTAGCACTCAAAGAGCTGATGTATTACAAAGCCAAAGCGCAATTGCTTGAACTTGCCCCTAAGGTAAAAATAAAAAATACCTTAACAGGGCAATACCTTGCACCGCACAAAGGCCGGGGAATGGAATTTGCCGAAGTCCGACATTATCAGCAAGGTGACGATATTCGCTCTATTGATTGGCGAGTTACTGCGCGTACCGGCGAAACTCACACAAAGCTCTTTCAAGAAGAAAAAGAACGCCCTGTGTTTGTGTTCACTGATTTTTCAAACTCAATGCTGTTTGGCTCAAAGTTACTGTTAAAGTCGGTGCAAGCTGCGCATATAAGCGCTCTTGTTGCATGGTCGGCATGTCAGCGCGGCGATAGAATTGGCGGTATTGTGTTTAATCAGCACTCGCATTTGGAGTTAAAGCCCAGCGCCCGTGAAAAAGCCGTGCTTAAGCTTTGTCATAATTTATGCGACAACCACCAGCAAGCACTCAACAACATTGATAAAACAGCCCCTAACAACTTTAGCGATAACCTAAAGCGCCTTAACCATTTAGCAAAACCAGGCAGCTTAGTGTATTTAGTGTCTGATTTTAATGCTCTGGATGATGCCAGCTTTAAGCAACTCGAAATATTAAGCCGCCACTGCGAGCTGATTGGTTGCCACATAAGCGATCCATTTGAGCATCAGTTACCTGCGTTTAAGCAAGCAGTCACCGTTAATGCAAATGGTCAAGACTTTGCCCTACCATTAATGGATAACAGCTTTAGAGAACGCTTTGCTAAAAATGCTGAGCAAGCATTTAGTACGCGCTTTAATCGCTTAACTAAATCGGGTCTTAATTTAATATCATTCAATGCAGCAACACCGCTTGAGCTGCAATTAGTGAGAAAATAACCATGCAAACCAATCCACTCGATGGCCTGCACGATATAATAGCGCCAAACCAAGTTAATTGGTGGCCACTCGCCCCTGCTTGGTGGGTTATTATTGCACTGCTGTTTTTAGCACTGTGCGCGGCTATTTATATATTTTACAAAAAACATAAATTTAAAAAGCCTAAACGCTACGCAATACAATTAAGCCAAAGTGAGCAAAATCCTCAGCAACTGCATATTATTTTAAAACGTTTAGTGATTGAATATTACGACAAGCGCCTTGCTGCGCAATCTACCTCTAAATGGTGCACAACACTTAATACACTCACCGGTTTGAACTTTACAGAACAAGAAATACTAAGCCTATATAATCCCAGCCAAAAAGATACAACACTGTGCGAAAAATTTCGCCAAGGTATTAAGCAATTTAAAATAAAGGAGTCAGTACATGTTTGAATTTAGCTGGCCATGGTTATTTTTATTAATACCCTTACCTTTATTACTTTTACTATTAAAACCCGCAGCAAGTAATGCCAGTACGCGTTTACGTATACCCAGTTTTGCAAAGCACAATTTAACCAGCCAAAGTATTGAGCCACTCGCACGACGTTTAAATCCTTTTGAGTGGGTAATTTGGTTATTACTTGTGACTGCCGCTGCCAATCCAACATGGTTAGATGAGCCAATCTCATTGCCAAACGAAGGCCGCGATATAATGCTAGCTGTTGACTTATCAGGCTCTATGACCGAGCAAGACATGGCTTACAATGGCCAATATGTTGACCGCCTTACCATGGTAAAAGCCGTACTCAGTGATTTTATAGAGCAGCGCCAAGGCGACAGGCTTGGGCTGATATTATTTGGCGACACCGCATTTTTACAAACCCCCCTCACGCGCGACGTTAAAACAGTAAGTAAAATGCTCAGTGAAGCGCAAATTGGTTTAGTGGGACGCGCAACAGCCATTGGTGATGCATTGGGTCTTTCGGTAAAGCGCTTTGCCAATAAAGATGAAAGTAATCGTATTGTGGTGCTATTAACCGACGGACAAAACACCGCTGGTAACCTAAACCCAGAAGATGCCTTACTGCTAGCCCGCGAAGAAGGTATTAAAGTGTACACCATTGGCGTTGGCTCAGATAATCCGCGCGGTTTTAGCCTCTTTAATATGGGTGGCTCTAGTGGCAGTAATTTAGATGAAAGCTTACTTAAAAAGATTGCCGAGCAAACTGGCGGATTATACTTTAGAGCCAAAGATGTAGCAGGCCTTCAACAAATTTACGCAGAGCTTGATAAACTTGAACCTATTAGCGCTGACGAGCAAACATTTCGCCCACAAAGCTCATTATTTTACTACCCGTTACTTATCGCTATTTTACTTATTAGCTTAAAAGTAATGCTTAGTACACTGCGTGCATTAAAGGAGCCAAACTAATGGATTTTGAATTTATTCGCCCCGCTCTTTTATGGTTACTCATACCTGCTGTGGCATTATTTTTTGTCGCCTTAATTAAGGATAAAAAAACGACTAGTGAGCAGCTAATTGCACCGCATTTAGCACAATTTATAATGAGCGAAGCAAACACTAAAGCCAGCCAACCACTTTGGTTAGTTGCTTTGTTTTGCAGCCTTGGCATTTTATTTAGTGCTGGGCCTAGCTTTGAGAAAAAACAAGTTCCTGTATTTCAAAGTAAAAGTGCCCGTGTAATTGTTATGGATATGTCGTACTCAATGTACAGCACCGATATTTTACCAAATCGTTTAATGCAATCACGCTTTAAAGCGCTTGATATGATTGAGCTATTTAAAGAAGGTGATACCGCGCTTGTAGCTTACGCAGGCACGGCCTATATAATATCGCCACTAACAAACGACGCCACAACACTCAGTAATTTAATTCCAAGCTTAAGCCCTGAAATAATGCCAGACAAAGGCTCAAACGTTTTAGCCGGTCTTGATATGGCCAAAGAGCTATTAACGCAAGCGGGTTATATTGATGGCGACATTATTTTAGTGACCGACGGTATTGACCAACAAGAACAAAGCGACGTGAGTAGCTTTACCAATAACACCCAATATAGATTAAATATATATGGTGTAGGTACCGCTCAAGGCGCACCGATAAAATTACCTGAAGGTGGTTTTTTGAAAGACAGATACGGCCAAATTGTAGTACCTACACTTAATGCCACTCAGCTTAAAAATTTAGCATCAAGCAGCGGCGGTAAATTTGCCAGTTACCAACCTAGCAATAACGACATAAATATATTTGCTCCAAGCGCGCAAAGCGAATTGTTAAAAGACGAAAAACAAAGCCATGCACTTTGGCGAATAGATGCCGGTATATACGGACTGTTACTGTTATTGCCATTTGGCTTGTATTTATTTAGACGCGCTGCCTTGCTGGGGGCTTTTTTAGCCTTTAGCTTTTTACCGCAGCAAAATGCGTATGCCGTAGAACTCCCTACTCTTTTGCAAAATGCAGATCAACGTGCATTAGAGGCTTACAATAATAAAGAATACGATGCTGCAACACAGGCTCAATCAAGTGAGTTAAAAGGCGCTGCGCTTTACCAGCAAGGTAGTTTTGATGCTGCACTTAATGAGTTTAGTAGTGATAAGTCGGCTACCGGTTTATACAACTACGGTAATGCCCTTGCCAAAGCTGGCAAGCTTGAGGACGCCATTGAAGCCTACAAACAAGCCCAAACCTTACAAGACGACTTTACACAAGCAGCTGACAACCAAGCTTTAGTTGAACAATTACTAAATCAACAAGAGCAACAAAACCAGCAAGATAAGCAAAGCGACGGCGACGACTCTCAAGACCAAGATGATAGTCAGAAAAAAGATGAGCAAAACCAAGGGCAAAATTCTGATGAGTCAAAACAGGATCAACAGCAAAATGGTGATAAAAGCGATTCTGAAAAAGGCGAAAACGAAAGTCAAAGCTCAAGCGATGAAAAATCAGATAAAGAATCAGATAAAGAATCAGATAAAGAGTCTGAACAATCAAAAGATCAACAAGGTGAGCCTGGCGAGCAATCAGACAAGCAAAATGAACCAGATATGCAAGCTCAGCCACAAAGTGAGCAAGGGCAAAATAAAGACGCTGACCAGCCTAAAGAAGACGAGCAGCAACAAAGTAAGCCACAAGCAATAAATGAGCAACCAGCCACTGATGAGCAAAAACAAAATGCTCAGCAACAAGCTATGCAAGCCCAAGCAAGTGAACTCACTAATGAAGAAAAAGAAAAAGCCCAACAGCTTAATCAATTACTCAGAAAAGTTCCGGACGATCCGGCTATTTTATTACGGAATAAAATGCAATTAGAAGCCCAAAAAAGACAATATAAACGTCGCCCTACAGGAGTCGAAAAATCATGGTAATGCGATTATTTTGCTGTTTATTGCTATTAAGTGCGATGCCTTCGTGGGCTGCCACCAAGTTAGAAGCCAGCGTAGATAAAAACCCTGTTTTAGCGGGTGAGTTTTTTATGCTTAATATATCCGTAGACGATACAGTTAAAGGCGAGCAACCAGACACCTCATCGCTGTTAAAAGACTTTGTGGTAGGCCCAACAAGCTTAAGTTCTCGTACCAACATTATTAATGGCAGCATTAATAAACAAACCACGTGGTCAGTTAAATTAATGACCCGTGCAGAGGGTGATTACACTATTCCGGCATTTAGCGTTGCAGGGTTAACCTCACAGCCTATTAAATTAAAAGTGGCAAAACGCTCAGTTGATGCAGATAAAAATAACGAAATATTTTTAAAAACGTCGCTCTCGAGTAATTCATTGTTTGTCCAAGAAGCCGGTGTTTACACTATTAAGCTTTACCTTGCGAAAGAGCTGCTTGATGGCAGCTTAAGCACACCAAGTATGGAAGATGCTCAGCTAACCCAATTGGGTAAGCAAACTGAAAGCTATGAGCTTGTTGATGGTAAACGCTACCTTGTTATTACTCGCGAGTATTTGATTCAGCCACAAAAAAGTGGTGCGTACACTATTGCAGGCCCCGCTTTTCAAGGGCGAGTACAACAAAATTATCGTCAATTAGAAGTATCAGCTCTTGGCGACGATCAGCAAATAGAAATTAAACCAATTCCGAGTGATTATAAAGGTGCATGGTTACCAAGCGAGCTGGTTAGTCTTGATGAAGAATGGCAACCTAACGACAACACCGTAGAAGTAGGTACGCCTATAACACGTACTATTACACTTACTGCGCTTGGAGTTACAAAAGAGCAATTACCTGAAATCTCTATGCCTACCATTGATGGCATACGCAGCTACCCTGATAAAAAAGAAAATAACAATGCAGTACGTGACGGACGAGTTGTATCGCAGCAAACCGCATCGTATGCATTACTGCCGCAAAAACCAGGTACTTATACCCTACCTGAAATAAAACTGCCTTGGTTTAACACTAAAATGAATCGTATTAGCGTAGCTACATTACCAAAGCGCACTATAACGGTAACGCCTAGTAGCACTGCGGCTAATACAGCTGTGGCAAATCCGCAGCCAAATATAAATAATTCATCTGCTATTGAAAATATATCGAATGAAGATCTAGGCACACAAAACATTGAAATTAAAAGAGATACTCCTCTTTGGTTAATTGTAGTTGCCGTTTTAGGATATATTTTATGGATTGGTACTGTAATTTTTTATCTAGTTACCCGTTCTTCTAAAAATACGACTGAAAAAGTACAGATTAATAGTGGGCGTATTGTTCAGCCAAACTTGAATGAGCTTAAAGCTTTAGCTAAAACACACGATGTGAAAGCTTTTTACACCGCATTAAATAGTTTTTCTGTAAAGGTGACTCACAAAAATGTTGGCGCTATTGATGAGCTTTGCTATCGCGTAAAGAGCAGCGAGCTTAATGGCCTCATTAGCCAATTGCAGGCACAACTTTATAGTAATAAAGGCGCAAACACGGATCTTAATGCTATTATTAAAATTCTTGAGAACTATCAAACTCAAGCATCAAAGTCGCAACAAGCTGTATTAAAAGACCTTTATGATTAATAACGACTATAAACAGGTCTTTTTTTGCAAAAAATAATAATTTTTAATTAAAAAAGTGCTTATGCTTGGAAAGAAAAAATCAAACAATCAGGTCTTAATCGATATGGCAGAGAAACAAAAGCGTTATGAAGCCTTGGTCCACGTTTACAATAAAGAGCTTTATCGCTTTGCTTATTGGTTATGCCGTGATCCGCACATAGCAGATGATTTAGTACAAGAAACGTTTTTACGCGCGTGGCGTTCTCTCGACTCTTTACTTGATCAAAAGGCAGCTAAACCTTGGCTGCTTACTATATTACGAAGAGAAAATGCGCGCCGATTTGAACGTAAACAGTTTGATTACAGCGACGTAGAAAACGATACGCTTGTTGATGAAACCAGCCATTCATTAGATGATGAAATGGAGCAAACGGTTATCCAACGCCAGATTGCCCTGCTATCTGATGAATACCGAGAGCCATTATTACTACAAGTTGTAATGGGCTGCTCTGGCGAAGAGATCGCAGGCATACTTAATTTAAATAAAAACACGGTAATGACTCGTTTATACCGTGCCCGAAATCAACTTAAAGAGGCTTTAAGCCGTGATGATGAACAACTTAAAGGGGCATCAAAATAATGGATGAACTTGAGTTTCGTCGCCGCACTATTGCGCAGCCAAACGACATTGACAAGGAGCTCATGGAGTTTGCTAACAATAACCCAGAGCGACAAAGTTTTATTAACGATATGAAAGATTTTGATAAATTTATTCAAGACTCTTTAGATATACCTGTGCCTGAAAACCTTGCAGACCGCATTCTTTTAAACACATCGTTAAAAGAAAAAGCACTACAAGAAGAGCAAGCAACAGGAAAAAATGTAGTTGATGCCCGCTCGCGTTTTAAGCTTGACCGCGTGCATCTTGCATTAGCTGCATCTTTTGTAGTGGCTATTAGTGCCTTCTTTTTTAGTACAGAGCAAAATATTGCACACGAAGCGGGTGAGCATGCGCTTGCCCATGTGTACTACGAAATTAGTGCGCTTGATAAAAAAGAGCCCATTAGCCTACAAAGCGTTAACGACAAGCTTGCAGTATTAGGTGGTCATCTTGATGAGCTTCCTGGTGATGTAACTTACGCTATGTTTTGTGATTTTAAAGGCGAAAAAGGGCTACATTTGATATTTGAGTCTGACTTTGGTCCTATGACGGTATTTATAGTGCCTTCTGAAAATAAATCATTTGGTTTTGGCGATGATAATTTCAAAGACGAGCGCTTTGAAGGTCATATTAACCGAGGCTCACAAGCAGATACTATTTTAGTGGCAAGTGTTGGAGCACCTCTAAATACTTATAACGAACGCGTTACTGGCGCTATTCGTTGGCTTTAAAATAAACAAATTTACCGCTTAGTTCCTACTAAGCGGTTTTTTGATTATATACCCACCAATAAACCTTTTCTTTTATACTCAAAACCTCTGATTTTTAAAGTAATTAATTAAATTCCTTAAGAAAGTAAATTATAATCGCGGCTCGATTTTAATTAGGGAATTTCATGAAGAACATCATCGTTATTTTTTCATTATTGGCATTATTATGTACTGCCAGTTTTGATGCACACGCACGTAAAAAGTTTGGCAGTAGCAAACGTGGACAAACTCCTGCAACACAACAAACAGCACAAAAACAAAAAGCAGATACAACAACCCCAACAGCAGCGCCTAAAGCCACATCAAATAAAAAAGGCATTATGGCAGGCGTGTTGGGTGGTCTTTTAGCGGGTGGCTTAATTGCAGCAATGTTAGGCGACGATTTTGAAGGTTTTCAGCTATTAGAAATGATTTTATTAGCTGGCGGACTATTTATTTTATTTAAGCTAGTAACAGGCTTTTTACGTACTAATCGTGCCCCACAACTTGCAAATGCCAGTGCAGGTACAAGTGCTCAGCAAAATGCTTTTAAACAAGCACCTATCGAGCAACCAACAAGTACAGGCTTTGCTAACAGCGCCCCACAAGATGAAAGTGTCCCTTTTAATTTACCACCTAACTTTGACGTTAATGGCTTTTTGCAAGGTGCCCGTAGTCATTACCATACACTACAAACTGCATGGAATAATGCTGATTACACCACAATGGCTGAATACTTAAGCCCTGCACTTGTTGCCGAATTTAAAGCTGAGCGTGAAGCTATACAGAGTGTAGACACTGAAGTAATGTTTATTGATGCCGAACTTGTGCGTGCAGATACAAATGCGCAATCGTGGCAGGTTAGTGTTCGCTTTAAAGGTAAGTACCGTGATTTAGGCGATAAAAAAGAACAGCCTATTTTAGAAACTTGGCACTTAGAGCGTCTAATTTCAGACGATGCTCCATGGCTAATAGTGGGTGTTGAAGATTTAATTGATACTCAATAAGCTTTTATTATTTTAAACACCGCGCTTTTTAGCGCGGTGTTTTTTTATTTAAAAAACAATTGATTTACCGCGCCCTGATGCTTCAGAAGCAGCATCTAATTGCCCATTTTTATTAATAATAACGTGTAAGTCACCAAAGTGTCTCTCGTCTATGGTGTAACCCATTTTTGTAAGCTCTGCTTTTACGCTATCGGTTAAACCAATGTGCGTTCTAATTATATTTTTAGGCCACAATTGATGATGAAAACGAGGACTATTTACAACCTGCTCTGCACTCATATCAAACTCTATCGCATTTAAGATAGATTCGTACACAGAGCTAATAATGGTTGTGCCACCAGGCGAACCTGTCACCATTTTAACGGTGTTGTCTTTAAGTAGTATTGTAGGCGTCATAGAACTCAACATACGCTTGTGTGGCTGTATTTCATTAGCTTTACCGCCTATTGCACCAAACACATTCATAACGCCTGGTTTGGCGCTAAAGTCGTCCATTTCATCATTTAAAATAAACCCTGCACCTTCAACAACTACACCGCTACCAAACCCTAAGTTTATTGTGGTGGTATTTGCTACAGCGTTACCCATTTTATCAACGATTGAAAAGTGCGTAGTTTGCTCACTTTCTTTAAGGCCCGGTTTAATATTTTCGGTAGTCGAGATAGCGGTTAACGAAATGCCATTACTGCGCTCTTTGAGGTAGTTAATATTAGTTAACGCGTTTACTGGTACATCAAAAAAATCAGGATCGCCTAAATACTCTGCTCTATCTGCAAATACACGTTTACCTATTTCAGAAAGTAAGTGCACATACTGAGTCGAGTTATGCGCTAAGCCTGCATTTGGTTTTTGTAACTCATACATTTTGAGCCACTGTAAAATAGCAATACCACCTGAACTTGGCGGTGGCGAAGTAAGTACTTCATAACCATTCCAACTAGCTTTAATAGGCGCACGTGATTTAGCGGTATAATTTTTTAAATCATCTTGATTAATAATACCACCATGCTGGTGCATAAATTTAGCAATAATATTTGCAGTCTCGCCTTTATAAAATCCATCTTGGCCGTTATCACGAATACGCTTTAGCGTTGCCGCTAGCTCGGGTTGCTTAAAGACTTTATTGGCTTTTACATCAGCAAAATATTTTTCAAAGTTTACATTTATTTTTTGCTCTTTTAGATGGGCTATATAATGGCTAACACCTTTTGCTAACTTAGGCGGAACTACAAACCCTTGCTCAGCCAACGTTACAGCAGGCTGTACTAGTGTTTCCCACTTTAAAGTGCCATGCTTTTGATGAGCAAGCCACATACCCGCTACACTGCCAGGTACACCGCTTGCGTGAATGCCATATATTGATTTGTTTGCAATAACATTACCTTGCTCATCTAAATACATATCACGATGAGCCGCTGTTGGTGCTGTCTCGCGATAATCTATAAAATCGCCTTTACCATCTTTTTGAATAAGCATAAATCCCCCGCCGCCAATATTTCCGGCTTCAGGAAGCGTCACTGCAAGTACAAATTGTGCCGTAATAGCCGCATCAACAGCATTACCGCCTTGCTCTAATATACTTTTAGCAGCATCGGAACTGAACGAGTCTGGCATTGCGACCGCGCTTTGCGCTAAAGGCTGCGCCAAAACACTAAAAGTAGTGAACTGTAAAACCAGTACACTTTTGACGATTAATTTACGTGGTGAAAAAAACAATCCCATACAACATCCTTAATTAATTATTTTTGTTGCCCATATTAATGCACGTCACTTAAGGACAGGTCAATCTTTATACTGTTGATATTTAATCATCTTCAAACGTTTTTTGAATAAAGCACCGCAGGTAAGTCGCCTTGCTCATCTGTATGTGTATAATTTTTTATAAATTGCAGACCTAGCTTTTTCATTATATTTATAGAGGCCGTATTATCTTTTAGTGCCGTTGCACTTATCGCCTTAACGCCATCTTGCTTAATGAGTTCATCACATAATGCTAAAGCCGCTTCGGTTGCATAACCATGCCCCCAACTCGCTTTTTTAAAGCGCCAACCTATTTCAATATCGCTGTAATTTGGTGCATCACTAAAGAAATCCATAGGTCTTATTAATACCCAGCCAATAAATGTACTGGTTTGCTTTAGAGTGATACTCCACAGCCCCCAGCCTTTTAGCTCATTTCTATATGCGAGCATACGAGGCACTCCCTCATTTTTTATTTGTTCTAAAGAGGTAGGTACACCTCGCGTTAAATACTGCATTACGGCGGGGTTTTGGTCGAGTTCAAATAATTGAGGCCAATCGTGCTCACTCATTAATTTAAAATTTAATCGTTTTGTTACGGGGGCGTTCATTTTCATTGTTGTATAGTCTGCCTCGAATTAATTATCAGTCTCTAAAGGAGATAGCACATGAATAAATTAGCAGGTTTAGCTTTATTAGGCACTTTAATTACATTAACTGGTTGTGAAGATGCCAACGAAGTAAAAGAAGATGCAAAAGATAAAAGCGCACAAATGCAAGAAAAGCTTGGTGATGCATGGAACGACGTTAAAGAGACAACTAACGATCTTAAAAATGATGAGTCTTTAAACGAGCTATTAGAGCAAAGTAAAACAATGGGCTTAGACATGTACGACGACGGCAAAGAGATTGCGGTTGATGCATGGATTAAAAGCAAAGAAGCTGCTGGCGAGTTAACTGAAAAAACTAAGCAGAAAGCGCAAGAAATTGCTGACGAAATTGAGCAAGCGCGTAAAGAACATAACGAAGGTTAATTTAACTTTCGATAATAAAAAAGGAAAGCCTCGGCTTTCCTTTTTTGTTTTAAGCTATTTAGCCCTGATATGTGTTTACATATTTAGGGCTTATAAGCTCAAATTAACCTTTGTACTTACTCATAACTAAAGTCGCGTTTGTGCCACCAAAGCCAAAGCTATTAGACATTACAGTATTTAACTCAACATCACGACGCTCAGTAATAATATCCAAACCTGCCGCTTGCTCATCTAGCTCATCAATATTAATTGAAGGCGCTACAAAGCTATGCTCTAGCATTAATAATGAGAAAATAGCTTCGTGAACACCCGCAGCACCTAGGGCATGACCTGTCATTGCTTTAGTTGCGCTGATCATTGGTGACTTACCACCAAACACTTCTTGAATCGCACCAAGCTCTTTAACGTCGCCTACTGGTGTAGATGTACCATGTGTGTTTAAGTAATCAATGCTATCTACATCTTGCATAGCTTGGCGCATACAACGTGCAGCACCTTCGCCAGATGGAGCAACCATGTCGTAGCCATCTGATGTTGCACCGTAGCCAACAATTTCAGCGTAAATGTGCGCGCCACGTGCAAGTGCATGTTCAAGTTCTTCAACTACAACAATACCGCCGCCGCCAGATATAACAAAACCATCGCGATTTGCATCGTATGTACGAGACGCTTTTTCTGGTGTTTCGTTGTACTTAGTAGAAAGTGCGCCCATAGCGTCAAATTCCATTGCCAATGTCCAGTGTAGTTCTTCACCGCCACCAGCAAATACAACATCTTGCTTACCTAATTGAATTTGTTCTACTGCATTACCAATACAATGCGCAGATGTTGCACATGCAGAGCTAATTGAGTAGTTAACACCTTTAATTTTAAAGGGTGTTGCTAAACAAGCAGATGTAGTGCTCGCCATAGTACGTGGAACCATATAAGGCCCTACACGTTTTACGCCTTTTTCACGTAAAATATCAGCAGCTTCTACCTGCCATTTAGACGAACCACCGCCAGAGCCAACAATAATACCCGTGCGCTCATTTGATACTTGGTCGTCAGTCAAACCTGA
Organism: Pseudoalteromonas sp. SWXJZ10B; assembly: GCF_015864475.1. Taxonomy (NCBI): domain Bacteria; kingdom Pseudomonadati; phylum Pseudomonadota; class Gammaproteobacteria; order Alteromonadales; family Pseudoalteromonadaceae; genus Pseudoalteromonas; species Pseudoalteromonas sp. SWXJZ10B. The sequence goes on along the minus strand of NZ_JADYXD010000020.1, from coordinate 27,932 downwards.
GTCTTCAATTGCTTGAGTCATCGAAATATAAGAATATGCAGCAGCATCGCCCATAAAGCGCATTGCTTTGCGGTCAACATGTGCTTTAACGTCAATATCAATTTTACCCGATACGTTACTACGTAACTTATAATCGGCAAATTCTTGGTTAAAAGCGATGCCGCTTTTGCCCGTTTTTAACGATTCTAATACTTCTTCTTTGTTGTTACCAATGCTTGATACAACACCGATACCTGTAATTACAGCTCTTCTCATGGGTAATTCCCTTAGCTTAATACTTAATTGCATTCTATTTTACGCGAATTTAATCACCTAAGTGGTCAGCTTTCTAGCGTACACTTGTACTCTGAACTGCTAGCTTATAAATAACGCCAGACTATTACAAAGAAAACCCGTAAAATAATTAAAAATATATCTATAAATTTAAAAAATTATGATTAAGAACGCACATAGTCACATTAACAATTTAGGTACACCTTTGACTAATGACTCCGGTGATATTTATTTTTCTAATGACGATGGCTTAGCTCAATCGCATTATGTGTACTATGAGCAAAATAATATAGATGTACGATTACAAAATCATGACCAATCACATTTTGTTATTGCCGAAACCGGTTTTGGCACCGGTTTAAACTTTTTAAATACGTGGCAACGCTTTAAAGACCACCTTGAGCGGATGCAAGTTCAAAATGAATGTGAAAAAAGCGTAAAACGCCTACACTATATTTCGTTTGAAAAGAATCCCTTAACATTAACAGACTTAAAACAAGCATTAACCGCTTGGCCTACCTTAAGTTATTTTAGTGAGCAATTAACAGTAAACTACCCAATTAATTTAGAAGGATGCCACCGGCTCGAATTTAATAATGGCAGTGTTGTTCTCGATTTATACTTTGGTGATGCGCTTGAATCAATACAAGCAATGAGCTGTCCGCAAACAGGAATTGTTGATGCTTGGTGTTTAAATGGGCCTGAGCCAAGTAAAAATCCTGATATGTGGCAGCAAAGTTTATTTAACTCCATGGCTGATATAACAAGAGCTAATGCAACCTTATCGACTTTTACTGCCGCTGACTTTGTTCAACGAGGATTAATAGAGGCTGGCTTTAGTACTAAAAAAGCCAAAAATTTTAATCAAAAAGAAGATATGCTTACTGGCCAACTTAAACATGTTAATAACGCTCAATCAACCCCCGCTTATTTTAATCAAGATAGCAGTACTTTAAAAAATGTAGCGGTCATTGGCGGTGGTATTGCCAGTAGCTGTATTTTATACAGCTTGGCTAAACGAGGCATAACCAGCCAATTATTCTGCCAAGATGAAAAGCCTGCAATGGGGGCATCGCACAATGTGCAAGGCGCTATTTACCCTCACCTACAAGCTAAAAACTCGCCGCACAGTGAATTGTTTGCACATAGCTTTTTATACGCAAAACGCCTATATAACAACTTACTTAGCAGTGGTTTTAATTTTGATTACGATTGGTGCGGCGTATTACAACACGCAGTGAAAAAACCTCTCGCTGATAAGCACGAAAACTTAGCACAAAAGCAACTGTGGCCAACCCAGCTAATGCGTAACGTAACCGCAGAGCAAGGCGATGAAATAGCCGGCGTAACGACAGGTTATTCAGGCGTGTTTTTTGAACAAGGCGGCTGGGTTAACCCGCCGCAATTAGTAAACGCTATGCTAAGCGCTGCAAATAGCATAAACCCATTTAAAAGCCTATTTAACTGCAATATAAAGCAGCTTAAAAAAACTGATAGCGGTTGGTTTTTATTAACGAATGATGAGCAGCTAGGCCCTTTTAGCGATATAATTATTTGTGCAGGTGAGCACAGCGATGCATTTGAGCAAACAAAAGCGCTACCTATAGTGGGCGTACGCGGTCAGGTTTCACATATTGAGGCAAGTGAGCAATCACGCAAACTTAAAACAGTGCTATGCCATAAAGGGTATTTTACGCCGGCTTATTTAGATCATCACTGCATGGGTGCCACATTTGAAAAAAACACTAAAAGCCGCCAAGTTACAGCGCTCGACAACCAATTAAACCAAGAGCAACTACTTAGCTTTTACCAACAAAGTGAATTTGCCTCTACCCTTGGCAATATAACCTCGGCAAAAGCGGCTGTTCGCTGCACATTTATAGATCACCTACCAATGGCAGGGCAATGGTGCGAGCAAAGTGATTACATAATGGCCTTTGCTAATCTACGTTTAGGTAAACGCTACCAATATGAGCAACTTAATAAACCACAACAAGGATTACACATCTTTACCGGTTTTGGTGCACGCGCTTTATGCAGCGCACCGCTAAGTGCTGATCATCTCGTAAGTTGTTTAAATAACGAGCCCCGCCCATTAAGCGAACGTGTAAGCCAAGCGATTCACCCTGCTCGGTTTATAGTGCGAGACTTAATTCGTAATAAAATTTAAATGACATTGGTGCTTATTGAGGTAAAATAAGTACCAATAAAAGGAATTTATTACTCAAAGGACTCTAATGAAAACTTTAGCATTTTTAATAATATTGCTATGCACTCTATCGTTTAATGCACTTAGCCAAAACGTCACTGAAATCCCACTTCCTGAAGAATTTGTTACAACGATGGATGTAGCAAGCGAATACCCAATGGTACGTACTGGTTATTTAACCGATTCAATTTCTGATATCACTCGCTTTTATCAGCAAAAATTAGGTGAACCTTCAAAAACAAATGGCAATAGTACATATCGCACTTTGTTTTATAATTACCAAGAACATAAAGTCCGTATTAGTCTATACCGCCGTAGTTATGTGACCGAAGTGAGTATAATGGTTGAATAAAAAGTTCTAAAAAACACGCCAAAAGCAGCTAATTTTAATGCTCAGTTAAGTATTGAATTTTAATTATAGTATTTTTTGAAATTAGCTCATTTAAACTCTTCTTTACCCTTTAAAAATAATCCCCTACCCCAAGGTCTGTTTGTAAGCACATTACTTTTACTATTTATTGGAAGGAGTTAATTATGAGTAAGACCCTAATTATTGGCGCAAGCGGACAAATAGGTAAAATGACAACTGAGCTACTTTTAGAAAATGAGCAAAATGTTGTGGCATTAGTGCGCGACAAAAATAAGTTAAGCGATTTAAACAGCTCTTTTTTAACTATTGTTGAGCAAGATCTTGAAGGCGATTTTGGTGATGCAATGAAAGGCTGTGACCAAGTAATTTTTGCTGCTGGTTCTGGTGGAAGTACAGGCGATGATAAAACTGTACTCATTGATTTATGGGCTGCAACAAAAGCAGCTACATTCGCTAAAGAGCACGGCGTTAATCACTTTATTATGGTCAGTTCAATTGGTGCTGACGATCCAGATTCGATTCAAGGTGATTTAAAACCTTACTTAGTTGCTAAGCATATGGCTGACGAGCACCTAATAAACAGTGGTTTAAATTATACCATTGTTCGCCCTGGTACATTGACTGACGATAGTGCTTCAATGCAAGTAACTACGCAGCAACCAAGTGATCGTTCAGAAGCTAAAATTAGCCGCGAAAACGTAGCTAATGCATTATTACATATTGCGACCAACTCATTTATTAGTAACCGCATTTTTAAGTTGTTTGATGGCGACAAGCCAATTAAAGCCGCTGTTAAATAAGCTTTAATACCAATTTAATTAAACGTATGAACAATTATTACAAAGAATATGTAATTCATCGATAAGGCAAAAAATTACAGTATAGTCGCTCTATATCAGTAACTTTTTGGCGCAATGAATTATTTAATCCTCTTAAATAATTTATGCTTAATAAAATTAAATTTACTCCACTAAGCAAATTAGTGGAGTAATATTTTTATACCTTGCCAACCAAGTTGTAGCGTTAATAACGTTAAAACTATCCTAAAAATATGCTTAAATTTATCCCCAGACATCCTTTTAAGTAATTTAATTCCGAACCAAGTTCCTACAGCGCCACTTATTACCATGGCAATTACAAGCGGTATCCATTGCCAAAAACTAAAGCCAACAGCGCCATAAATTATCGCTTTTAATAAATGCTGCACACTCATAATGCTCGAAAACGTTGCCGTAAATTTTAACTTTTCGTAATTATTTATATATAAACAGCTACCAACAAGTGGACCGCTTGCCCCCACAAACATAGAAATAAAAGTAGTTATTCCACCGGCGACCATACGCCACACCTTAGAGGTTAATTTTATAGGTGGCGTTTTACCCCACAGTAAATAAATAACAAAAATAGCGACCACTAACTTCATAGCATCAAGCGATATATCATCAATAACAAAACTTGATAACCCCGCCCCTACTAAGCCGCCTAACGCAAAATATACAAACATGCTTTTATCAATATGCTTAAAGCTGAGTAAAAACCTATTTGCATTAGAGCCAAGCTGTACTAAACCATGCACAGGCACAACAACTGCCATGGGCATAAACGACGCCATAACTACAAGCAGCATTAACCCGCCACCAGCGCCAAATGCAGCAGATATAAAAGAGGTAAATCCTGCCGTGATTATTAACAATAAAAACAAAAATAAAGACATGCTGCCGGGAAATAAAAAGTCCATAAAACTCCACTGCCTATTTAAATATTTTAAAGGCGCAGTATTTTAAATAATAAAAAATATTGCGCATTTACAAAATTATCAGCCCCAATCTGAGGCAATGTACAATGTTGCATTGTTTTTGCACTTTGTTTGCACATTTAACAAATATTATACATTCAACTTCATTACCGGATATTTTTGATGAGAAGATTTAACACACCAATTTTGACACCGCTTGCAGTGTGCATACTTGCACTGGGTTTAACTGCCTGTAACGGTAGCGATACTGAAAGTAGCGTTGTAACTGAAACAACCACCGATGAGGGAACTACAACAGATACTTCAACCGATTTTGTTGTAGAAGTCGACCCTTTTAACTTTGAAAGCGATGCGCTCATTTCATCAATTACCACTCAAACATGTACGCTAAGTAATGGTGATGAAGCCTCATGCTACAAAATTGATATTGCAGGTGCGCCTTCAAATTACGAGATTGGTGTATTTTGCCCTCAAAATATCACCTCAACAGCAGACGAAGCCGGTATTTGGTTTGATGGCACCGGTGAGGTTTACGATATAACCGGAGACTTTATTTTAAATCTACCTACATTATATAACGATAGTCATTGGCAGCTATACGACGAAGGTACAGGCCTTGTAAATGTAACCGACACACAAGAATCGTGTGATGGCGCTGCACGCCCAAACGTAGAGGAACAATACCAAAACCACTGCGTAGAATGCTCTATTGATTATGTTGATGGCGGTATATCAGAATCATTTTTAATTCCTATAACGCCTGTTGCAACCACTCAAAATAGCAGTATTGGTAACGCCAATGTAGGTGTTGCTCTCAATGGTGTTGTACTTGCTGCACCCGCGCCTGTTGAGGCTATTTTAGGCGCATACACTATTGCAGCCTTTGATGATTGCGCTGGCCATATTAACTTAGTAGCAGGCTATCACTACCACGGTGAAGCAGGTTGTAGCCAAACACAAATTCAATCAGACGGTCATGCCGCCATGATGGGTTATGCACTCGATGGATTTGGTATATTTGGCATGCTTAACGAAGATGGATTAGAACCCACTGATTTAGACGAATGTAGAGGCCACACCGACGATACACGCGGTTACCACTACCATGCAGCCGATGTATCTGAAAACATGTTTATTGGTTGTTTTAAAGGTGCTACCGCAAGATAACTCGCATTCTGGCCAAATAATTAACTGAGATACTAATGAAAATATTTAACGTGATAAAAGCACTAACCACTGGCTTTTTACTTGCTGCCTCATGCTCAGCGCTAAGCCATGCAGGCCACGGTTCAAACGCGCCTTGGGAAGCATGTGAAGCAAAAGCCATTAATGAAGATTGCAGCTACACAAGCCATGATAAAAAAGCGACAGGCACATGCCAAGCAATGAACAAAGTACTTATGTGCGTTCGAAATAAACCACTTGAAACATTAATAGACAAAGCAACCCAACCAGCAAGTGATCAAAAGCAATCTGTAAAATCACTCGCTAAACGATAAAGTAACAGCTACACGCCAAAGCCTTAACGCTGTTTGTTAGGGCTTTTTTAATCGCAAATCATTAGAAAGCATACCCTTTATCTGTTAAGTTAGCTTTGTGTATTAAATAATAAAAATAAAATTCCAAAAATGGAATTACACAAGCAAGGTACTAACGTGAGCGCTACATTTAAAATTGTTTTTAATGGTCAGTTATATCAAAATACTGACCTTACCTCTGCCCAAGAACAACTCAGCCAACTTCTTAATATTCCTCATAATATTGTTATTCAGTTATTTGATGGAAAAGCTTACGCTTTAAAAAAAGACTTATCGAGTATTGATGCTGTTAAAACAGAATCCTCACTTAAAAAGCTAGGTTTGATTACTAAAGTAGAACCTCAACTCATTACTGTAATCTCTCAATCTCAAAATAATCAAATAGCACTCACTGAGCACAGTAAAAATACAGATAAACACATTAGTGAAAGTACTAACGACAAAAGTACCTCAATACAAAACGAACGCCTAGATACAGACGAAGCCCCAAATACAGCTGCAGCTATTAAGCAAAGTTATAATAAATATAAACTACTGCGTAACACTTTAAAAAGCGCATTGTACTTTTGCTATTGCGCACTTTGTATTATTACCTTAGTAGGTGTAGTGATCAGTGTTAATGCACTTAAAAACAACTTTGACACTCTAAATAACACAACTACAAACAACTTAAGTTACCAAAACTATAAACAATATTTGATTGATCAAAATAGCCTAAATCAACCAACACAAAAAGTAACAAACGATCAAACAGCTAACCCTACACAGCAAAAAAGTAATGAGTACTTTAGTCGCTTTTCATCACTAATAAATAGCTACGCGCAAAGTACAGGACAAGCTGATATAAAAACGATGGGGGGTGATAAATTACAACAGCACCTACAAGAAATAGACGACCTAGGCCCTAAAAATGAATTTTGGCAGCAACTGATACAACTTTCAAAAAGCTTAGATAACGATAAGCACGCAATAGGGATGCTAAACAATACTGATCCCGCCAAAGTACAATGGATAAACGCGGTAGATTGGATCAGCCAAAGCTATATTAGGCAACATCAAAACTCGCAAACTACAAACAACTCTCCTGTCACCACCGATGAGCCAAGTAACCCCATACTTAACCTAACGTTGTTAATAAGTATGCTGTCGTTATTTAGCCTGTTTGTGATTGCAATAAAAATGAAGCTACGCGCTATAAGACATTCTTAAACTTTATTTTATAAATTCCATAAAAAAACCCGCAAATTTGGATTAACAAATTTGCGGGCTTCTTATGGTTTTCGAATAACGAGTTCGAAAACCTTTATTGGTGGAGCTGGGAGGGGGGAGCCCCGTCCACAAAGTTAAATCGAAAAACAACCTATTAAAAACAAAAATTTAGTTAAAAAGGAGATATTAGATTCTACTGTAATCTAGTCGAGACTTACTTTAACTTTTATTTATCGACATAAATTGGACAAATTATTTACTCTCTTTTCGAGGAGGCGGCATTCTTGGTGGTGGTGGTGGTGGCACACTACTTTTGCTTCTTTCAACAGGATTTTGGCTTTTATCTGACATTGCTATTTCCTTTTTGATTATTTTGTTTATTTGGTTTCCTTGGAGGAGGAGGTGGTGGTGGTGTTTGTATTCTCCGATCTTGTTCTTCCATTATTTACTTCCTCTTTATTAATAGTATGAATTGTATTTATAACTTTGTTTAATGTAGGTTTTACTTGACCATTTGTTTTGCTAGATTCACTTAAATTGAACGCGAAGTAGATTCCTACTAATAAGATTCCTATAATCAAAAAAATTGGCGAACTATAGTGGAATATTCTTGTAAAAAAACCCAAAACTTTTGGTTCTTTAAATTTGATTTTATCTAATTTTACTTTCTTTATTTTAAAATTGCTTTCTTTTCCGACTTCTTCATATTCATATAATTTTCTAATCAAGTTCGATCTTTCTCTTAAAATTGAGTCAATTCTTTTTCTATTTCTTGATAGCATTACCCCACTAAAATACATGCTAATTATTACTAATGTCATTGAGCCGGCTATAAAAAACCAACCACATATCAATAATAAGTTATTGATATGGTTATCAATAGAACTATAATTTTTACTGTAGTTAAACAAAAGACCTATTGCTACGCTTGAAATTGTTAATATAGCTTTATCAGATGCTTCTGAATTTTTTAACTCACTCTCGTCAATTCCACTTCTATATTTTAAATAATGGTCATGCTCATCATAGCAATCATCAATTTCTTTTTCGTACCTAATAAATACTTTATCATCACTCATCCACAAATCCTTGGGCCTAATCTAATAGCATCCTCTAAATGGCTTGGCGCAAAATGAGCGTAAACCATAGTTTGTTCAATCTTTGCATGACCCAGTATTTGTTGCAAGACTAAAATATTACCTGCGTTCATCATAAAGTGACTCGTAAAGGTATGCCTTAATACATGGCTAAACTGCCCGTTTGGCAGATTAATATCTGTTTTATTTACTGTACTGTAAGACGCTGAAATAACAGCTAAAGCTTAGTTGCTACAAACGTTAAACGATCATTAATAATTAAATTATAAGCATAAAAAAACCCGCAAATTTGGATTAACAAATTTGCGGGTTTCTTATGGTTTTCGAATAACGATTTCAAAAACCTTTATTGGTGGAGCTGGGGGGATTTGAACCCCCGTCCGAAAAGCCTCGACCGTCGGTACTACATGTTTAGTATTGTCATTTAATTAACCTTTAAGTCCCGGACAAACACGGTAAATAAAGGCGAGGCCGCTTAGTTTTAGCGCTTCAACCCCGGCCAGGGTTTCCGTCGCGATCAGGTGTTAGGGTGACACTCCAAAATCCAGTCCACAAGAATACATGGAAGGAGCGCTAGCCAGCCTAAGCTGCTAGAGAGTAGTTATCGTCGTTTGCGATTACTTTAGGTTGCGGCTGTTTAACGAGGCAAACCGCACCTCGACATGCACCTTGGGCTTCTTGAATTCCGTCGAATCCTAATCAGCCCCTGAATTAGTAACTCAATTCAGAGCGTGCAAACAGTATAACTGAGTAAAGTACTGATACTCAAGGCCTAGTAACGCTTTATTTTAATTGCATGTGCCAATCGCGCATTAAGTAACCAAAATTTAGTTTGTGCAAGCCTATATAAACATTTACTTAACAATGTGTTTAACCTGTGTTCAAATAAGGAGTTAAGGTTTTTGTCATTTCTAAACCTTTAGTTGTAAAAAAATAAAAATAATAACAGGCATAATTTAAGGAATTTATAAATGTCGGTTTTTTCATTTGATAAAAGTACAGGGTTTGTCTCTTTAGTAAGTCATCCTATTGATAGTGGTTTTCCTGTTACGAGTACTCAGTTAACGCAAATGCTAGAGCAATCTGAGTTTAGTGAGTACGAAGTTGTAATTGCCAATATTGGAAAGCTTTTTGCGCCAACTAAAAATTATCAGGAAGTATCGCTTGTAGTTGCTAAAGCTGTAGATGCGTCGCTTGTCATTAATATTGATGAAAAAAATATGGTCGCAGAAGCAACATTAACTACCGCTAAAGGTGGCGCACTTTTGTCTATGGAAGGCGCGCAAAAAGCACTTGCTGATGCAGGTGTTAAAAAAGGAATAAGTCCTCGTGCGCTTGATACCTTTTTAGGCCAGCAGTTTGAGCAACCAGCAGGAAGCTCTTACAGTGCCATAATTGCACATGGGCGCAATCCAAAAGAAGGCAGCGATGCTAAATTTGTGCGTTTATGCTCAACAGCTCAAGACCGAGTACTCAGCCCACAAGCTAAAGAAGGCGGTAAGGTTGATATGAAAAACCTTGGCGCTATTATCACCGTAAAACCTGGCACTCCCTTAATGCAGCGTATTGCAGCGACCCCTGGAGAAGAAGGCTATACGGTATTTGGCGATTCAATTAGTGCAAAACCAGGTAAAGATCACCAACTCCAGCCTTTCGAAGGTACAAAAGTAGATCCTAATAATCCTAATATGCTTATTGCCGACTGCAAAGGTGTGCCCGTTGCCCTACCCCGTGGTATGCGTGTAGATGACGTTTTATGCTTTGATAACGTAGATGTAAGTACAGGCCATGTTGATTTTGATGGTAGCGTAATTATTACTGGCGATATTAAAGACGGCATGCGTGTAAAAGCCAATGGTGATATTACGGTACTTGGTTTTGTAGAATCAGGAACTGTTGAAAGTAAAAGTGCGGTAACCATTATGCTTGGCGCAATTGGCCGAAAACGTGAAGGCGAGGAAGCATTTACGTGCTGTATAACCGCTCAGCGAACTATTTCGATTGGTTATGCCCAGTACTGCGACATTAAATCCGAACAAGATTTATTTATTGAACGCCAAACTCTGCATTGTGATTTGAGTGCTAGGCGATTAATACGTGTAGGCAAAGCAAATGACCCGCGAGGTAAAATTATTGGCGGTAATATTTTAGATGCTATGCGCATTGAAACAGGTGAACTAGGCGCGCCAGCCGGTACTAAAACGCGCGTATTTTTAGCACAGCTCTGGTTTGAGCTTCGCCAAAAGCAAACACAAATAACCGATTTTGAAAAAGTACTTGCAACCAAAGTAGCGGCTTTACAACAAGCTCGTGAAAAAGCGAGTAAAATTGCGGGGGCAGCTCAGCGCCAGCAATTCATGAATAAGATAACTGAAAATGAACAACATATAAAAATACGCTCTGCCCATATTAATCGTCAAAAACTACTTATTAAGCAAAAAATAACGCAATTACTTGCCAGTAGCCGTTTAAAAGTAAACGAATTAATGCACCCTGGTGTGGAGCTTAAAATAGCGAAAGATTCTAAACAATTTTCGCGTATTTACCCGCCCCACCTAGTTAAGCTAACTGAGGGTAAAATTACTCAGACGTTTTAGCGTCTTCGTCATTTTTTGTTTCAGTTTCAGTTTCAGCGTCGCAATCATCTAGCGGCGCTAATGGCCAACCACCTAATTGCTGCCAGCGGTTTACTATTAAACAATAAAGCTCAGCTGTACGTTCTGTGTCGTAAAGCGCTGAATGCGCTTGGCTGTTATCAAACTCGATACCAGCCGCTCTACATGCTTTTGCTAATACAGTTTGCCCTAACGCTAAACCTGCTAAAGACGTTGTATCGAAGCTTACAAACGGGTGAAATGGCGTACGCTTAATGTTATTACGCTCTATTGCTGCATTTAAAAAGCCATGATCGAATGCGGCATTATGCGCCACAATAACTGAGCGTTGGCACCCAGCAGCCTTTTGCGCTTTGCGTACTACTTTACATATTTCTTTAATTACTTCATCTTCAGGTACTGCGCCACGTAATGGTGAAAACGGGTCTATACCATTAAAGTCGATGGCGGCTTGTTCTATATTAGCGCCTTCGAATGGCTGAACATGAAAATGAACAGTATGATCTATGCTGAGCAATCCTTCGTCATCCATTTTTAAAACAGAGGCTGCTATTTCTAGTAAGGCGTCTGTTTCTTTGTTAAAACCTGCAGTTTCAACATCAATAACAACAGGAAAAAATCCACGAAAGCGTTTTGCGAAAGGTGTTTGCTCAGTATTTGCCATAGTCTTCTTTGTTTATACGTGTAAGCTGACTATTATGTCAAAATTGATGCCCCCTAGGCTAGGGGATTTAAGTATTTATTGCTTTAAAATTGTAGGCACATAACTTGCTTTAACTTATAGGTTAGTTATACAGAGAACAAACTAATCATTGCAGTCATAAATTTGCCAAATTATTGGCATTCCCGGATAGCTGGAGAGCACCATGAAGTATAAGTTGTTATTTATTAGCCTTAGTATAAGTGCGGTGCTTTACAGTACTCACTCGCAAGCTGCTATGCGCCAATACACAGCAACCCAAGACAACTCCAACTGGGAAGTCGTTAAAACAACGCGCTTACAATGCCAATTAAATCATGAAGTTCCTTATTACGGCGAAGCTATTTTTAAAGCTTCAGCAAGTAAAAATAAAAACTTAACATTTAATTTAGATATGGTTGTACGCCCAGATAACTACGCAATTGCAGGTTTAAAAGCAGTGCCACCTACATGGCGTGCAGGATTGCCCGCTCGCGATATTGCAAACATGAAATTACTTAAAAAGTTTGATGGCGAGCTAGGCAATAAAACCGCATGGGAAATGCTTACCGAGCTTGAAAAAGGCTACTACCCTACTTTTTATTATCAAGACTGGCAAAACAGTGCCGATAAAATTGCCGTTGGTATATCGAGCGTAAACTTTAAACAAGCTTACTGGGCTTTTTTACAATGCCGTGATGAGCTACTCCCGTACAGCTTTGAAGATATTTCGTTTACTGTAATGAACTATCAATCAAACAGCAGTAAATTAACTAAATCGTCGCAACAACGTCTTGATAAAATTGCTGAGTATTTAAAAAATGATGCAAGCATAGAGTCCATTAGTATTGACTCATACACTGATAGCTATGGCGGACGCTGGAATAACTTAGATTTATCGCGCAAGCGCGCCAAAACTATAAAAGATTACATGGTGAGCTTGGGTGTTGATGAAGCCAAAGTACAAACAACCGGTTTAGGTGAAAAACGTTTTGTTGATAATAACGATAATATTTTAAGCCGAGACAAAAACCGTCGTTTGATTATTCAAATAGAAAAAATGTAGTAAAGCTAATTTGTGTTTACTTTTTTCGCTTTAAAAATTTATCACCAAATTGAAAAAAGCCCAGACTAATTAAAATAATAACCGCACCAATTATTAACTCTTGGCTTAGTGACTCATTGTTTAGCCAAGCTCCCAAACCTAGCGCAAAGCTAGGAGTTATAAGAGTAGTAAGTGATACCGTACTCGCATTTAGGTTTTGCAGTACATGAAAATACGCCAAAGCCCCTACTAAAGATCCAAATATTCCTAGATAACCAATAGCCCACAATGATTTTGCACTCCAGTTTTGTATATGCAATTCACCGTCTAATAACCACCACGCAATAAAAAAGAGTGGAGTTACAAAAACTAAGGCACCAAATGTTGTTGCCATTGGATGAATCGCAATCTGTACGCGCTTGATCATCACACCACTTAAACTAAAAAAGCAGACCGCCATAAACACATAAAGTAACCCAAGCCCTTGAGTTTGCGAGTTTTGTACTTGGTTATAACTAACAAAATATAAGCCAATTAAGGCGCACGCTAACGCAACTAATTTAATCGGGCTAAATTTAGGCTCATTTAATAGCTGTTGAGCAAGCAATCCCGACAAAATAGGTGCAAGGCCAAACATAAGCGAAATAATACCAGAAGGCACTGTTTTAGCTGCCATATAGCTTAGTAACATGCCACCAAAAATACCTATACTCGAATAAAAGTAAAGTAGGCATGCGTTTTTACTCCAAGGCACTCTAATATTTGTAATAGCAACAATTAAGCCGCCTAACAATAACCCCACCAGCATCCGCATTAACACTGCAAGTGTTGGCGATACAGTGTCACTACTCCACACTATACCCAGTGGTGTAGTAGACCATATAAGAACCATTAAAAAATACGATACTTTAACTGGCACGTGCCATCCTTACGCTTTATATGAATGAATAAAACAAAGAATAAATTATACGCTCACCACCGTGTTTTTGTACTTTTTAAACGCTAAAGCCCTTAATAAATACAGTTGTAAATTGTAAGTTACATTTTTATACCGCTCTTTTATTACAAAACTATTTGAGATTTGAGCAACTAGTTATATGGTGCATCAATATTAATAATAATTAAGGTAATTAAGTGCTTAAAAATAAAACAACTGGAAGCATGTTAATTGTTGCAGGCACCACTATTGGTGCGGGTATGTTGGCATTGCCAATTGCCTCTGCTGGGCTTGGGTTTAGTACTGCACTTGCATTAATAATTGCTAGCTGGTTATTAATGACCTACACCGCACTACTCATGTTAGAGCTACACCAATATGCACCACGCGATGCAACATTAAATACATTGGCTAAATTATGGCTTGGAAAACGCGGACAATACATCGCGAATTTTTCGATGGTTTTTTTATTTTACGCTTTATGCGCTGCTTATATTGCAGGTGGTGGTGCACAACTTCAAGCGCGTATAAATATAGGCTTTGATGTAGATATAGCCCCACAGTTTGGCTCTGTGATCCTCGCTATTATTATTGCAAGTGTGGTAACACTAGGCACTAGCAAGGTAGATAAACTAAATAGAGTGTTATTTACAATAAAAATTATTGTATTAGCTAGTTTGTTTTACATGCTTACCCCTTATGTACAAGGTAGACACTTATTAGAGATGCCCGTAGAGCAAGGATTAATCCTTTCGGCTATACCGGTTATATTTACTTCGTTTGGTTTTCATGGCTCTATCCCTTCTATTGTTAAATATGTTGGTGTAGAAATAAAAGTACTGCGCAAAGTAATGATTGCTGGAGCCGCCCTACCTTTAGTTATTTATATTTTTTGGCAACTACTTAGCCAAGGTATTATGAGTCAAACTGATTTACTCAACAGCCAAGGTCTTAATGGGTTTGTATCTAGCGTGGCTAGTATTGCGCATAACCCAAGTGTGGCAACCGCCGTTAAGTTATTTGCTGATTTAGCACTTGCGACATCGTTTTTAGGGGTAAGTTTAGGGTTATTCGATTTTTTTGCTGATGCATTTAAAAAGGGTGACAATAAAACAGACCGAATTAAAACGGCCTTAATTACGTTTATTCCGCCACTTGGCTTTGCATTATTTTATCCTCAAGGCTTTATTATGGCTTTAGGGTACGCTGCGATAGCACTTGTCGTCCTGGCAATATTTTTGCCTGTAGCAATGGTTTATAAACAGCGTACAACATCAAATAAAACAGGCTACCAAGTTAAAAGCGGGAATGTTGGGCTTGGTATAGCAGCTATATGTGGCATAACTATTATTGCTGCGCAGTTTATGCAAATGGCGGGGCTTATTCCTGCTATCGGTTAAAGATTGCTGCTAATTGTTTAAATTTAGATAATAAAAAACCGCACATCATTAGAAATGATGTGCGGTTTTTTATATTAACTGCGTTTATTTAAAAACGTCAGCTACAGCATTTGAAAAGTATTCAATATTTGAATGACTAACACCTGCAACATTTACGCGGCTAGAGCCAACAATGTAAATGCCGTACTCTTTTTGTAGGCGAGCAATTTGCTCTTTGTTAATACCTAAGAAAGAAAACATACCGTTTTGGCGCTCAATAAATGAGAAGTCTTGCGCAATATCTTTCGTTGCTAAGCTTTCTTTAATTAAGCTACGTAAGCCATTTATGCGGCTACGCATTTCATCAAGCTCAGAGTGCCACAATTGTGTAAGCTCAGTACTGCTTAAAATAGTATTAACAATATCGGCACCATGCGCTGGCGGCATTGAGTAAATACTACGCACAACGCTTAGCATTACAGAGTTTGAAATATCAGCTGCTGCGCTGTCTTTTGCAATTAGTGAACATGCACCAATACGCTCGCGGTATAAGCCAAAGTTTTTAGAACATGAAGAACAAATAATTAGCTCTTCTACTGCATCAGCTAAAATACGTAAGCCGCGTGCATCTTCTTCAAGTGAAGCACCAAAGCCTTGGTATGCAATATCAACAAGTGGTGTAAAGCCAACTTCTTTTGCAAGTTCAGCAACCGTGTTCCACTGTGTTTCGCTTAAATCCATACCGCTTGGGTTATGACAACATGCATGTAGTAAAACCACATCGCCTTTAGGCACTTGTTTAAGTGTGTTGATCATTTCATCAAACAGTAAATCTTTATTTTCGTAATCGTAATATGGGTATTCTTTTACTGTTAAGCCTGCAGCTTCAAACAAGCTAATGTGGTTAGCCCATGTTGGGTTAGTTACCCAAACAGTCGCGTCTGTATTACAACGCTTAATAAATTCAGCTGCAACACGAAGTGCACCCGTACCACCTGGCGCTTGCGCAGTACGTACGCGATTTGCTAGCAATGCTTGATGCTCGCCTAATAGTAACTGCTCCATTTTTTGGCAGTAATCTAAATTACCCGCTAAACCAATATAAGATTTGCTCATTTCGTTTTCAAGACGAAACGCTTCAGCTTTTTTTACCGCTTTAAGAACCGGTGTATTGCCTTGCTCATCTTTGTAGACACCTACACCTAAATCAATTTTATTAGGGTTTGTATCTTGTTTATAGGCCGCCATAAGGCCAAGAATAGGATCTGTTGGTAATGGTTTTAATACTGAGAACATTGGCTATCTCTTATCGTTATTTAGGGGTTAGCTGTTAAGCTAAGCTTAACATAAAAGCACATCATATTGACTAGCGTTATTTACGCTAGAAAGTGAGGAATTTTAATACAACATGCAATTAAAACGGCAAGCGTCTTTTCATCAAAAAAATCATTTTTAAAGGCTTCTGCATCTACAATACCAACACATTCATTTTTTGCGTTGAATAAAGGTAAACAAGTTTCTGACTTAACTTTAGGATCGCATGTGTAGTATTCACCGCCTTGTGATAAATACGCTTCAACGTTATTAATAATGCGACCTTGATGAGATAGCGCAACTTGTACGTTATTACTCCCTGCTGCAAATGCTTGCGTTAAAGGAAACAACGGGCGACTAGGCGCACCATGATAAGCTAATTTTAACAGTTGCTTACCTTCACTTGTATTAGTTGATTGATAAATACCATACCAATCAACGCCTGTTTGCTGTTCGATGTAGCTTACAATACTTTGTAAATTAGCTAACTTAAGTTGTGTTTGCTCATCACCTTTAAGATAGTCAGTTAATTTGAATGGCTCATCTTGTAAGTAACCAAATAAACTACACGCTCCGCCCTCGCCAAGCTCAGGTATTTGATACTCCCAACGCACATCAGGTAAAGTTGAGTTTGTAAGATGCAGATCAAGCTTTTCAAGCTCTGTTGCAATCAAAGTAGGATTAGCACTTAATTGTGCTTGTTTTAGGTAAGAAGAAATCATTTGGCCATCCATACATCTAAAGTTTCGAGAATAATAGCATGGATATTTTTACAGAGCTAGCTCAACTTGTAGCACATTTCAACTTGGTTACCACTGGCGTTATAAGTAACTTTTTCGGCTATTTCTTCTAATAAAGACACGCCTCTGCCAAATTCATTATTAACCTTTGACAACTCATCTTGCTTACTACTAAACCCTCGGCCTGAATCACAAATAATAAAATATAAACTGAGTGTGTCGGGGCAATAGCGCATATCAATAATAATCATGGCATCGGTAAGTTTAGCCAGAGCTGCTTCTCTTAATTCGTAATATCGAAAAAAACCATCTTCTTGTTTTTTAATTTCGGAGTTAAGCCCTAATACACCATGATCAAGCGCGTTATTATAAGCCTCAGACAACAGTAAAAATATATTAGAACGATGGGCATTTAATCCCTCAACACTGCTCAAAATATTAACGACGTCGTAAACGGGGTCTGTTTTTTTTATTTGTTCTGAGTTTAAACTCAAAGATAAATTAAAAGCTAAAGTAGAAAATGCTTCTCGCTCTTGCTCCTCAGGAATTAAAGGCAGGCAGTTTAGTAAAACAATGCTTAAATCGTCTTGTTGTTTAGTACCATCTGCAAACTCAGTAACGTTAGCAACTATATCTTCACTACTAATCATCGACTTACTTTTTAAGGTTTGCAAAAAACGTTCTTCCCCAAAAAATATATCTTTTTTGTTTGCTGTTTCTATAATTCCGTCGGTCGCTAATACAAGGCGAGTATTACTATTTGTTTCAAA
Organism: Pseudoalteromonas sp. SWXJZ10B; assembly: GCF_015864475.1. Taxonomy (NCBI): domain Bacteria; kingdom Pseudomonadati; phylum Pseudomonadota; class Gammaproteobacteria; order Alteromonadales; family Pseudoalteromonadaceae; genus Pseudoalteromonas; species Pseudoalteromonas sp. SWXJZ10B. Next base: position 10,001 of record NZ_JADYXD010000020.1, on the reverse strand, counting down.
ATGAATAACTTCATATTCAAATTCTTGTTCATCTAAAATCCCTAGCGCCATATGCTGTGATTCTAATGTTTGTTTTACATTACCGTCTTTATCTATTAGGTAGGCATCGGGTAAGCCGCCCATCCATGCAGAAACACTTTTACCTGATGCACTAAGCTCTATAATGGTTGCAGCACAAAACATATGCCCAGGTAGTAGGTTGTACAGTAGTGTATTTAGCTCACAGGCAATATCGTTAACCGCCATGCCTTTTTGTACCATAGTATAAAAAACACGAGAAGTTGGTAATGCACCAATAGCTGCTGCAAGGCCGTGACCCGTAAAATCTCCCAACATGCAATACAAATTACCGATTGGGCTTTGCGCTACTAAAAACATATCGCCGTTAAACATAGAGGCCGGTGATAAATTAAAATCTAAATACTCTTTAAACTTACCTTGGTTTTCTAATGAGTTATTAAAAATATGCTCAATTATTTCGTGTTCACGTTCAATTTGATTATGATGATATTCAAGCAATTTCTTTTGTTGGTTTGCTTTTTTACTCAGCTCTCTGGTGCGAATATGTGCTTTAATTTTTGCATGCAGAATAACTTTTTCAAATGGTTTATGAATAAAGTCATCGCCACCCACTTCGAGGCAGCGCTCAAAACTTGCTTGATCTTCTAAGGAGGTTATAAAAATAATCGGTAAGTAAACTTCACTATACTGCTGCTTTATTTTTTCAGCAGCTTCAAAACCATCCATTACAGGCATTAAAACATCAAGTAAAACAACGTCTATTTGCTCTCTTTTAAGTACATTAAGTGCATCTAGCCCGTTATAAGCCACTGATATTTCATAACCCTCTTGCTCAAGCATTTTACTTAGTAAAATGCGATTGAGCGCCTGATCATCTACAATTAACACATGTATCATTAGCTAATATCAAACTTTTTATCAAAACGTGAAATTTGTAGAATTTTTCTAAGCTGTGGTTGGCAATTGCTTATTTCGATAGTTTTCACTTGGCTATCAATTGTTTTTTTCATGTTAAGTAACATGCCAAGTGCTGAGCTATCCATGTAGTCAGTCTCTCTTAAATCGATAATAACCTTTACTGTTTTTTCGCTCATTTGGGCATAAGCTTGGCGAAAAGATTGCACTAAATTAAAGTCAAATTTACCTTTGATTTGTATTGTTAATGTAGTGCCATCGACTGATTCATTCTTAGTTAAACTCATATTAAACTCCAATAATATTTCCTTTGAACTAAATATAACCTGTTAAAAGTATTTAGCAAAAAGAAAAACACACAACTTCAAATTTGCTATCATTTACGCCAATATTTAATTAATTTTTATCCATAAAGGTAAGGTATGAGTGATAGTCACTTAGTATATTCAACAAGTACGGGGCGCATTGACCAGCCAAAACCAGAAAAAGAGTTAGAAGCTAAGCTTTTTAAAGATGGTTTTATTCGCATTGAGCGTCAAACAAAAGGACGTAAAGGCAAAGGCGTAATGTTAGTTGTAGGCATTGATCCAAAAGATCATGATTTGAAAAAGTTAGCTAAAACTATAAAAAGCAAAATGGGCCAAGGCGGCGCAGTAAAAGAAGGCATTATTGAAGTGCAAGGTGATGACCGCGATAAACTAAAAGCCATTTTAGAAGCGTTAAAATTTAAAGTTAAAATTGCGGGTGGTTAACCCGCAATTTTATTAACTACTTACTTCGCTATTTGAGAGTTCATTTAACCTTTCATACAATTTTGGTAGTTCGTGCTCAGCAATTGGTTTACTAAAATAATAGCCTTGTACAATGAAGCAATTATTATTTTGTAAAAACTGCATCTGCTCTATTGTCTCAACCCCTTCTGCGACCACGTCTAGCTTTAACTTTTGCGCCATGGCAATAATAGCGGCAGTAATTTCCATATCATTTGTATCCTCAGGGATATCTTTTACAAATGAACGGTCAATTTTCAATATATCAACCGGGAATCGTTTTAAGTAACTGAGTGACGAATAGCCAGTACCAAAATCATCAATAGAAATAGATATACCTAAGGCTTTAAGCTCGTGGAGTTGTGTAATTGCAGCTTCTACATTTCCCATTAGCATACTTTCAGTCAGCTCTAAGTGAAGGCGCTTAGCCGAAACACCCGTCCTAATTATCATTTTACTCAGTGTTGAGACTAAGCTTGAGTCTTTGAACTGGCGAGCCGATAAGTTTATCGATATATTATTTTCTAAGCCTTGCTTTGTTAATCTTACGGCAAAATCACAAGACTCTTGAAGCACCCATTCGCCTAATTCAACTATAAGGCCTGTCGCTTCTGCAATAGGAATAAATTTATCTGGAGGGATTGCGCCTTCAGTTGGGTGGAACCATCTTAATAACGCTTCATAGCCAATGACCTGATGAGTACGACTATCAACTTGAGGTTGGTAGTAAACTACAAACTGTTTTTCTTTTAGTCCTATACGTAGCTCATTTTCAATAAATAAACGCTCATTAGCAGCTGCGTTCAATTCTTGGCTATAAAAATGGAATGTATTACGCCCTTTTGCTTTTGCCTCATACATAGCTAAGTCAGCATGTTTTAATAACTGATCTTCTTCTAGGCTATCGTACGGAGCCATTGTAATACCAATACTCGCGCTCACAATAACTTCATTACTACCTAGTTTTATAGGCACATTCAGTGTTTTTTGAATTGTATTGGCAACATCAGTCGCGTGAGCTTGGCTTTCTATACCACTGAGTAATACTGCAAATTCATCACCACCTAAGCGCGCTATGGTGTCCTCGGCTCGTAAACGTTTTTTAAGTCTGTTTGCCACTTCAATTAATAATTGATCGCCGGCATCGTGACCTAATGTATCGTTAATACGTTTAAATTCGTCTAAATCAAAGTAAAACAATGCAAATGCATAGTGCCCACGTTCTGCTAATGCCATTGATTTACGCAATTGCATTCTAAAAAACGTTCTGTTGGCAAGGCCCGTAAGGGTGTCAAAGTAAGCAAGCTGCTCCATTTTACGCTGGCTTTCTTTTACAAACGAAATATCTTGTGCAGATGCTACATAGCTGGTTATTTCACCGCCCTCTTCACGAATTGGCGAAACACTTAAAGACACCCAAATTGGCTCTTTATTCAAGCCTTGAATTAATGTATCACCGCGCCAGTAATTACGGCTGCGTAAATCTATGTCTATATCTTCAACTAAAATAGACATTTCTGAGGCAATAATATTAAGTAATGGTGCTCTATTAAAATGACTTTCTGGGTAGCCTGTCATTTCGAGCATTTTTGGATTTACGTATTCAATTACAAAATTCTCATCGGTGATCACAACACCAGTGCCCGAGAATGCTACCGCTTTAGATAAACGGTTAGCTGCTTTTTCAGCAATTTCTTTTTCTGTAATTCTCTGGTTTAAGCCATCGATAAGTTTGCGAATTTCTACCGTCATGTCTCTAAATGAGCCATTAAGCGTGCCAATTTCGTCTTTGTTTTCTGGTGGGAATTCTGTAGTTAATTGACCTTTGCCAAAACTTGTAACTGCATAAACCAAAGTATGTAAACGGCGAAGGACTAGTTGATAAAGCGCTTGATGCAGCAATAAGGCAACTAATATTGCGTATAAAATAAAGAGACCAAAAAACTTCAGTTTTAAATCTTGTAATGCAGATAACGTAGATGAACGCTTTTTATATACCCCTATGTACCAATCTAAGTCATCAATCTTACGAATATTGATAATATGAGCTTCGTCATTTTTTTCAAACGAATTTGCGTATTCAGGTAACTTCACCGCAATTACATCGTCAATAATCGACTGCAGCGCTGGGTTTACAAATTCATTAGTAGCGAGTGCTTTATTATCACTACCATAGTCGGCTAGTAAGGTCGGATTTAGATCTGGGTGTGCTAACAATTGCCCTTTACTATCAAACACAAGTAGGTGTTTTTCTTTATCACCAACAGGTAAAAACGAAATAAGTTTGTTGAGGGAAATATCGCTCCCCGTCACACCTAAAAACTCATTATCGACATAAACTGGCACTAGTAAGCTAATAACCCATTTGCGCCATACTGTATCGTAATAGACTTTTGACCATGCAGGCTCTCTTACTGTTTCAAGCGTGCTTTTAATCGATTTATAGGTTGAGCCATTCGTTGCTCTAAAGTCGGCAGGTGCGTTTAATGCCCAATTTGGAGGAGAAACACGAATAAAATCATCATCTGTTATTAGATAAAAGTTAAAAAAGTCGTGTACCAGTGTAGGAGAAATTATACGCCACAGCATCTCAGAATCATTAAATAGGCGTTTATAAAAAGGAGAGTAATTTTGCTGTGGTAAAAATGCTGCTGATAAACCATCAGCAGAGGCACTTCGAATCGTACCGTCACTATTAAATTGTAACTGTGATTTATTGCTTAAATTAATTGGTGAATTGGGTTGAAAAAGTTGTTGTGTTACTACGTTATTAGCTTGCTGAGCAATATTTACTTTTGTTTTAATGCGCTCATTAAATTGCTTCACTAATAAATCTGTCGAGCTTTTTAAAACTTCGTGTTCTTCAAAAACGAGTTGTTTCTCTTCAGATTTAAGCATTAAGGCAGCCGCACATACCCCAGCTATTAAGCAAATAGCGGATATGAGTAGCGATAGTTTTACACTTAAAGAATTCAATCCAAAACGCGATGGAGGGCGTCTGTAAACCACGGGTCAACCTTAATTATTAATAATTGTTATTATTTGAACCAGTTAACGAAATATACCAGATCCGCATTCATATTTATAAATTATTTGTAAACTTTCTATAAAAACTAATATAGGGAAATAAATAGTACTCTAAGCTTATTTAGATCTTTATTGACATTGTTAGCAACTCTCCATACATTAACTGTATGAATATATTTATCTCTCGCACTTTTTTTTCGTTTTTTAGCTTCTTTATATAGAAGAGGCTTCCCTGTTTGTGAGATAAAATCAATCGAATAGTAAAGCCTCCCAACCGGGAGGCTTTTTTGTTTTTGCTGTGTAATAACAGCCTACTTTTGGAATGAGGATACCAAAATGACAAATGATGTATTAAATGCACTAAGACACGATATAAATGAAATAGACTCCGATTTACTCGTGTTATTAGCTAAACGTCGTCGTATTAGCCACGGTGTGGTTGAGTATAAAATTGCTAACAACAAGCCAATTCGCGATGAAGCACGTGAACTCGCACTTTTAGAGAAACTGATTGGTTATGGTAAATCACTAGGTTTAGATGCTTACTACGTGAATAATGTTTTTCAAACTATTTTGGAAGACTCTGTTTTACACCAACAAGCAATGTTACAAAAAAATCTGAATCCAGATGCCCTTAGTGAAACACACCGTGTAACTTACTTAGGTGGTCAGGGTTCTTATAGCCAACTAGCATGCCATAAATATTTTAGCCGCCGCCCGGGTAAATTAGTTGAAATTGGCTGTACATCGTTTGACGAAATAACAGGTAAAGTAGAAAACGGCCAAGCTGATTTTGGTTTATTACCCATTGAAAACACAAGCTCTGGCAGTATTAACGAGGTGTTTGACTTATTACAGCACGCGCAAGTGTCTATTGTTGGAGAAGTAACTCACAGTGTAGAGCATTGCTTACTCGCCAACCCCGATACTGAACTTAGTCAACTAACAAAAATATTTGCACACCCACAACCATTTGCGCAGTGCAGCCGCTTTTTACAGGGCTTAGGTGATTTACAACACGAAACATGTGACTCAACATCAAGCGCGCTACAATCAGCTCTGAACACACCATACAGTGCTGCAATTGGCTCTGCACAAGCGGGGAAAAACGTAGGGCTTGAGGTTATTAAATCAAACCTAGCTAATCAAAGCGAAAACCATAGCCGCTTTATTGTTGTTGCACGTAAGCCTCTACAAGTGTCTAACCAAATTCCAACTAAAACTAGTTTGATCATGTCGACAAAACAACAAGCGGGCTCACTAGCCGATGCGTTAATGATTTTTAAGCAGCATAAGATTAATTTAGTAAAACTTGAATCTCGCCCTACTCCGGGCAATCCGTGGGAAGAAGTTTTTTATGTTGACCTAGAAGCAAACTTAGCTGAAAGCCAAGTAAAAGAAGCGCTAGAAGAACTTAAAGAGCACACCCAATATGTACGTATTTTAGGATGCTACCAAAGCGAGTCACTACAGGCAGTAAGCGTAAATACTTAATAAGCAATTTTACAAATCAAAAAGGGCCGATATCGGCCCTTTTTCGTTAACTAGTACCAGTCTGCATAAATATTTTAGCAATTTAACGAATTAAATCCCCATACTTAAGCAAACGGTATAACAAATATTAATCTAAAACTTTTGAATCATTCGCTTTATTTAATAAGCTCCTGCTTTGCGTTAAAAAGTGTTCTGTCGAGTCAGAAAAGTAAACTTTAGCCTCAGCAAAAGAATCAATAAGCGCTGCTTTATCTCCCGCTTTTAATTTTGCTAATGTACTTGCGAAGGTATCTTGGTACTGTGCAAGTAAGGTTTCTACATCATCAAATTGTGCTAGCATAATATCTGAGTAAAGCTCAGGCGACTGCGCAAATAAACGCCCTACCATCATCAGTTCTAATTGATATATAGGTGACGAGCAGCTACGTAATTCTTCTAGTGTATGACTTTGTTTTGCTAGAAATTGTCCGTACACAAATGTCGTTAAATGGCGCATTACCTGAATAATTTGCATTGCTTCATCATGCTTTTTAGCATCAAGCTCAACAAGCTGACAACCCCATACTTGTAACTGCTGTAACAAACCTTTTGCCGCTTGGTGTTCTCGCCCTTCACATACAACAACTGTTTGTTTTACCCAGTGTGATATATCAGGCCCAAACATAGGATGTAAACCAACCACAGGGCCACTGTGCGCAGCTTTTAGTGCTTTAATAGGCGATTGCTTTACCGATGTAATATCAACTAGTAAACAGTCTTCATCTAGTTTAGGTAACTTAGCAACGACAGCGTCCAATGCATTAATAGGTACGCTAATCATTACCAGCTTGGCACCTTTTAAAATACTTTTAGCATCGTTTTGCTGATCTTTATCTAAAATTTTAACTTCGTAACCTGAGCGAATAAACTGCTGTGCAAATAACTGGCCCATGGCACCTTGACCACCCACAATCACAATTGGCGAAAGCTCTGGCGCTGCGCATGCAAGTTTTGCTTGTTGGTTTTGATAGGCTTCTCGCATCATGCGTCTTAGTATATCTTCAACGAGATCTGGGCTTACATTTTGATTTATTGCTTCTTGTCGTCTTGCCGCTAATAGCTCTGCTTCACGGACAGGTGCATGTAAAGGCGCGCCTGTTTGTTGTTTTATCTCACCAATTTTTTGCGTAATACCATTACGTTTAGCGAGTAAAGCAACAAGTTGTGCATCGCATTCATCTATACCTTCTCTTAGCTGTGCTAAATCACTTATGTCAGCCACGTTCGTCCCACCTTAAAAAACCAAATAACGTAAATATAAATTTACATAAAAGTAAACTAATCAATACGATAAATACTAACAGGATCAGCTAACTGAGAAAAGGCTAAAGAGGAAATTTTACTAATGAGGAATTGAGAATTGAGAATTGAGAATTGAGAATTGAGAATTGAGAATTGAGAATTGAGAAAATAATATTCTAAAACCAAAACGGGTTGCAACCCGAAGGATGCAACCCGTTTTTTTGCGTTGATAAACAGCGCGTATTAGTTAAGTTTTTCTCTAATACGTGCAGATTTACCAGAACGCTCACGTAGATAGTAAAGCTTAGCACGGCGAACTGCACCGCGACGCTTAACTGTTACGCTATCAATAAGAGGGCTGTGCGTTTGGAATACACGCTCAACGCCTTCACCGTTCGAGATTTTACGAACTGTGAATGCTGAGTGAAGACCACGATTACGCTTAGCGATTACAACACCTTCAAAGGCCTGTAGACGCTCTTTAGCACCTTCTTTTACTTTTACCTGTACAACCACTGTATCACCAGGGCCAAATGCAGGTACGTCTGTTTTAAGCTGCTCATCTTCAAGCGCTTTAATAATATTTTGGTTTACTTTTGCCATTATGTTTCTCACTTTCCTAGGTGTAACTGTCTTCTAGCCACAAGCTTTTTGGTACTCTTGCTGAAATTTCGCGAGTAATACCGCTTGCTCCTCAGTCAGAGCTAGGTTATGCAACAAGTCAGGACGTCGTAACCAAGTTCTGCCTAATGACTGCATAAGCCGCCATTTTGCTATCTCTTGGTGGTTACCACTGAGTAATACAGCAGGAACCTGTTTGTCGTCCAATGTTTCTGGTCGTGTATAGTGTGGACAATCTAACAAGCCATCCGAAAATGAATCTTGTTCCGCTGACTGGTTATGACCTAACACACCTGGCACTAATCGCGCTACTGCGTCAATTAATGTCATGGCAGGTAGTTCACCACCACTCAAAATAAAATCACCAATTGACCATTCTTCGTCAACATATGATTCTATTATTCTCTCATCTATACCTTCATAGCGACCGGCAATCAAAATCAGTTTTTTAGAGTTAGCGAGTTCGCTAGCACCTTGCTGATCAAGTTTGCGCCCTTGCGGGGACATATAAATTACTTTAGCACCATCACCAGCTGCTTTTTTAGCTTCGGCAATCGCTTTTTTTAATGGCTCAACCATCATTAACATACCAGGTCCGCCCCCGTAAGGACGGTCATCTACGGTTCTATGCTTATCTAAAGCGTAGTCTCGCGGATTCCAGCAGTTAAAATCAATTAAGCCATTTTTTACTGCGCGACCGGTAACACCTTGGTCTGTAATAGCGTCAAACATGTCTGGAAAAAGGCTTATCACCCCTACCCATAATGAACTAGTTTGCGTCATTAAAAACCAGGATCCCAGTCTACGGTAATTTCTCTTGCGTCGTATTTAACTTCTTTAATAACTGAATCAGTTAAAAAAGGAATCAAACGCTCAGCTTGACCAAATGCGTCTTTACTGTTTGCTTTAACAACCAGTACGTCATTTGACCCTGTCTCCATCAGGTCATCAACAATGCCTAAGCTATAACCTTTATCGGTTACAACAGACATGCCAATGAGATCTCGCCAATAGAACTCACCTTGCGGGAGTTCTGGTAAATGCGCTGCATCCATTGAGATTTCAGCATGGGTATAAGCCATTGCTTCGTCTCGGTCGTTTACCTGCGCAAATTTAGCGATAAAGCCTTTGTTGTGGCGACGCCAGTCGACCACTTCTAAGGACTGCCATTTACCTTGCTGCCCTATCAACCACGGGCTGAAATCGAAGATCCCTACGGGATCATCAGTAAATGAATGTACCTTAAGCCAGCCCTTTATACCATATGGGGCACCGAGCTTTCCTACGACAATTATTGATGAGGTGTTCTCTTGACTCATGGTTACACTTACGCCTATTAAGCCGCTTTACGAGCGTCTTTTACTAACTTAGCTACGCGATCTGAAAGAGATGCGCCCTGACCTACCCAGTGTTCAACACGTGGTAAATCTAAACGAATTTTTTCTTCTTGACCTGAAGCAATTGGGTTAAAAAAGCCTACTTTCTCGATGAAGCGACCGTCACGCGAGAAACGGCTATCCGCAACCACAATTTGATAGAAAGGGCGTTTTTTAGCGCCACCACGTTGCAAACGAATAGTTACCATACCGTCCTCTATAAAGATTGACTGTTTTCATTAATAAGATTTACTCCCCAGAATGGGGAGCTGGGGAATTGTACGAGTTTTTGGCAATAACGCAAGTAAGAAGTGAACCAAAAAGGCAGTTTAGTAGGTTAAACCGTGATCTCAACGACAAATAAGAGTTAAAGGTGTATTACATGCATAATTTATTCAACAAAAAAGGAGCTATTTGCTTAATGCCGATCAGTTAAGAAAATGACCGGTTGACCGATCCAAACGATCATGCAAAATCCGTAGTTAGGAAACTAACT